>JAMOMJ010000106.1 GCA_027067135.1 Cyclobacteriaceae bacterium | reverse complement strand
TACCGTTACTTTGTGGTTGCCGAAGCTGGTAATGCTTATAGAAGTTTTGATGCTGGTAAAAACTGGGAGTTAATTGAACTGCCTTATCCTGGCTCAATGTTTGGTGTAGTCAGTTACAATAACCAAATTATAGCTTATGGACTGCGTGGAAATGTTTTGGTTTCAGATGACTTTGGAGATAACTTTATTCAGTTAGATGCACTTGTTCATAATAGTCTGTTTGGTTCTGAAGTGACATTAAATAATGGTTTGTACCTAGTTGGAGCCAATGGATCAGTTTTAAAATATCATAATAACAGCTTGAAGAAAGTCAATATGGAAAGCAGTGATGGTGATTACACAGGTTTATTGTCAATTAAGGATGATAAACTTATTTTTATCGGAGATTCTGGAATTAAAACAAAAAACATGGGGAGTAAATAATGAGTAAAGCCAATTCAAAAGCTGTATTACTACTTCAAAGCCTAATTTTTAATAATAAAAAACTTATATTGCTAGTATTGTCATTAATTACTGTGGCTATGTTATATTTTGCCAGCCAGTTAAAAGTTGATGCAGGCTTTAAAAAGCAACTTCCTTTGCAACATGAATATATGAAAACTTTCATGGACTATGAAAGTGAGTTTGGAGGAGCTAATCGTTTACTTATCGCAGTAATGACTAAAGACGGAGATATGTTCAACCCCAGTTTTTTTAAGACATTAGAGGCTGTAACTGACGATGTTTTCTCAATAAAAGGTGTAAGTCCTGCTAGTGTAACATCTATATTCACACCAAATGTTCGCTTTGTTGAAGTGGTGGAAGATGGCTTTGCAGGTGGCAATGTCATACCATCTGACTTTGATCCAACCCCTGAAATGTTTGAAACAGTAAAAGGAAATATTGTTAAAGCAGGTGTTGTTGGTCGATTAGTAGCAGAAAACTTTAATGGTGCTATGGTTTGGGCAGAGTTGTTAGAAGAAGACCCAGTTTCTCACGAAAAAATCAATTATCAAGATGTAGCAGCTCAGTTAGAAAATATTCGAATCAAGCATGAGCAAGGAAACGAACAAGTGCTACATGTTATTGGTTTTGCAAAAATTGTTGGGGATATTTCAGAGGGTGCTAAGTCAGTGCTTGTTTTCTTTGCATTAGCACTATTAATTACTGCCGTTTTACTATATTGGTACTCTGGGAATGTTAAGCTTACAGCTTTTCCAATAATTTGTTCGGTTGTCGCTGTTATATGGCAACTTGGAGCATTAAAACTATTAGGGTTTGGAATAGACCCAATGAATATTTTGACACCGTTTTTGATATTTGCTATTGGAGTATCTCATGGAGTCCAAATGATTTCTACCTGGACTGACGAAATTATCTCACATGAAAAAGGAAAGTGGGATGGCGAAGTAGCTGCAAAATATACTTTCGCAGCATTGCTAGCTCCTGGAGCCATAGCATTGTTAAGTGATACCATTGGATTTGCAACAATTTACTTTATTGATATACGAATTATTCAAGAATTAGCTATTACAGCAACCATTGGTGTTGCATTGATTATTATTACAAACTTGGTTCTTATGCCAATTTTGTTATCAACGATTAATACAAGTAACTTTGGAAAGTTCTGCGAGCGTTGTCTATATAAAAAGAATCAAGACTCAAAGTTTTGGCGTGCGTTTGCTAGTTTTGCAAAAAACCCATTAGCGTCAGTTTCTGTTGTAGCCTTAATAGGATTATTTTCTTTTGCATATATAAAATCTCAGGATATGCAAATTGGGGATTCACAAACAGGTGTACCAGAATTACGCCCTGATGCAAAATACAATGTTGATGCAAAAACCATTAGCTCACAGTTTTCTTTAGGTGTAGATATGATAAGTGTTATCGCAGAGTCTAGCCCAAATGCCTGTACAGAAAGTTATGCAGCAATGGAAAAAATTGACCGTTTTGCTTGGCATATGCAAAATGTTCCAGGTGTTCAAAAGGTTATAACACTATCTCAGTATGCAAAAATAATCACTGCTGGTTGGAATGAAGGAAATCCTAAGTGGAGAGCTTTATCTCGAAATAAGTTTATAATGCGTCAAAGTTTATCAAGCATAGAAACTGATACAGGCTTGTTGAATAAAGATTGCAGTACGATGCCAATTATGATATTTACTGAAGATCACAAAGCCTCTACAATCAATACGGTAGTGGCAGGAGTGAAGAAGTTTAGAGAAGCCTATCCTCCCAAAACGGATGCCCAAATGACCACTTTAGTTCAATCTATTTATGAATTTAATGCAAGTGATAAAGGCTCTATTCAAAAACTAGTTGATGTGGCAAGCAAACTTGGTGATGAACCTGCTGCAAAATTTGCTAATATTGCAGAAGCTGTATATAACCTAGATGTTAATAAAGAAAAAGATGTTGAATATCTTGCAGATGAGGTCTCGACTTATATATTGAATAACCCTAAAAAATTGACGAACTTGGATGAAGTGGCAGAAGGAGAGGTAAGATTTAGACTTGCAACAGGAAATGTAGGGGTTATGGCTGCAACTAATGATGTAGTTAAAAAAGCACAAAACCCTATGCTAATAATGGTTTACGCAGCAATTATTATTTTATGTTTATTAACCTTTAAAACATTATTAGGTACTTTGGCAATTGTAATACCTCTAGCATTAGTATCATTTTTAGCTTATGCTCTTATGGCATTTATGGGAATTGGATTAAAGGTCAATACCTTGCCAGTAGTTGCTTTAGGAGTTGGTATTGGAGTAGATTATGGCATTTATATATTTAGTAAAATGCAAGAATTTTTAAAGAAAGGTTACAGTCTATACGATGCCTATTACACTACATTACGTTTAACAGGCAAGGCTGTATTCTTTACCGCTATTACACTTGCAGTAGGGGTAGGTACGTGGATGTTTAGTGATTTGCAATTCCAAGCAGATATGGGCGTATTACTTGCCTTTATGTTTGTATTGAATATGTTGGGCGCATTAATAATCTTACCAGCATTAGCTTATTGGTTATTACCTAAATATCGAAAAGCTGCTTAATTTTAATAGACTTAGGATACTCTCTAACAATAAATTGTTGTTAGGGAGTATAATAAGTTTACTCGTTAATAAATATATACCATGCAAGATTACGTCATTGTGCGAATTAATGAAAAATTAATTCCGGAATTACAAATCAATTATAATGTGAATAATTCCAGTGTTCAAAGCATTGCTATTTCTTCGTGGTCGTTAATTAAACTTGAATCACATCAAGAACTTATATTGATTTTGCCTGCAATACTAGTATTCTCAAAAGAGGTGAAGATACCTAGTAAAAATGAAGAAGTTATCAAACAATCTTTACCTTTTACATTAGAAGAAAACCTCTGCACAGAAATTGATGATAATCATTTTGCTTATGAACAATCTAGTGAAAATTTATTTAATGTTTGTGTAGTAGCAAAAGAAGTAATGCAAGAGGTTAACCTTCAACTTGAAAACAATCAATTGAACTGTAAAAAACTATATTCAGAAATATATAGCTTACCAGCTTCATCTGAAATGCTTTCTATTTTAAGTATA
>JAMOMJ010000105.1 GCA_027067135.1 Cyclobacteriaceae bacterium | reverse complement strand
GTGTAACTGTCGCAAACCTTAATGATGTAAATGGGAGAGTAGACGCTGTAACAGGAACAGAAGTTGATACTACGCCAGAAATACAAGCATTAGTAACCGCTGAAATAGCCAATGATGCAGGTATTGATGAAGTTATTGAAGATATTGCTGGTAATACCAATACAACGAATATAACGGCTGATCAATTAAATGCTATTACGGGTGTAACAGGTGCAGTTACAGGTACTGATTACACAACAGCGCTACAAGTTGGTACGTATGTAGATGCTTCTAATCCGACACCGGCTGAAATACAAGCTGTAGTAACAGAAGTGAATGCCAATAATACAGGTGTTGCTGAAGTGATAGAAGACATTGCTGGTAATACCAATACAACAAATATAACGGCTGATCAATTAAATGCTATTACGGGTGTAACAGGTGCAGTTACAGGTACTGATTACACAACAGCACTACAAGTTGGTACGTATGTAGATGCTTCTAATCCGACACCGGCTGAAATACAAGCTGTAGTAACAGAAGTGAATGCCAGTAATACAGGTTTAACAGAAGTTGCTGAAGATATTGCGGGGAATACCAATACAATAAATGTAACGGCCGATCAGTTGAATGCAATCATAGGTGTAACAGGTGCAATAATTGGAACAGATTACACAACGGCGCTACAAGCTGCCTCACCCAGTGGTTATGCAGACCCTGCAAATCCAACACATACGGAGATTCAAGCAGTAGTAACGGCAGTCAATGCCAGTAATACAGGTTTAGCGGAAGTTGCTGAAGATATTGCGGGCAATGCTAATACAACCAATGTATCCGCTGATCAGATAAATGCAATTATTGGGGTAACAGGTGCGATAACAGGTGCTGACTACACAGCGGAATTACAAGTTGGAATCTATGTAGATTCTGCTCACCCAACACCAGTAGAAATACAGGTAGTGATAGATGCAGTAAATGTGAGTAATTCAGTTCTCGGTAAAGTAGCAGAAGATATTGCAGGTAATGCTGATAGTACGTCTGTAACAGGTATAGAGTTAAATACAATTATTGGTGTATCAGGCGCTATAGATGGTGTTAATTACTTAGCAGGTCTTCAAAATGGTAATTATGCTGATCCTGCAAATCCAACACCCGCAGAAATACAAATAGTAGTTAATGATACTAATGCTCAAAATGCTCAAAATGCGGCGCTTACTCAAGCAAGAAATGAGGTGGTTGAAGATATTCTAGGTAATAATAATAACCAAGCTGTCAGTGCTGCACAGTTGAATTATCTTCCAAATGTTTCAGGGGCTATTAATGGTTTAGATTATGCTTCTGAGCTTCCTAACGGTACCTATGTTGATCCTTCAAATCCAAGATCAGCTGAGATTCAAGCTGTTATTCATAGTGTTAATAATAGGGCAGAAATTGCTGAAGATATTGCAGGAAATACGAACGGTATTTCAACAACACCTGAGCAATTAAATACCATTATCGGTGTTACAGGAGCAATTATTGGTACAGATTATACAGCAGCGTTACAAGCTGGTAGTTATGTTGACCCAACTCATCCTACAGCTTCTGAGATTCAAACTATTCTCAATAGTGTGAATGCTTCAAATGATGCACTTACAGAGGTAATTGAAGATATTGGAGGCAATGATAATGGTACTCCTGCACCGCTAGATCCACTTATTGGTCTTGACAATGTTGTTATAGGTGCTGACTACACTGCTGGCTTGAAATCTGGTACTTACGTTGACCCCGCTCATCCAACGATTGCTGAAATTCAGGCAGTAGTTGATACGGTGAATGCTTCAAATACTGGAATAGCAGAAGTGATTGAGGATATAGCAGGTAATGCTAATGAAATTAAGGTAACGTCAGATCAGCTTACAGCAATTATTGGCTTAACAGGTGTTGTTTCTGGTACGGGTTACTCGATAGGCTTGCAATTAGGTACTTATGCCGACCCTACTCATCCTACTGTTACTGAAATTCAGACAGTGATTAATGCAGTAAATGCTTCCAATAACAGTTTGGTAGAAGTTATTGAAGATATTGCAGGTAATGCCAATAGTCATGATGTGACTGCTACACAACTTAATGCTATTACAGGTGTTAGTGGCGCAGAGGCAGGCACTGATTACACTACAGCATTAATAGAAGGTAGTTATGCTGACCCTGCTAGTCCAACGGCTGAAGAGATTCAGACGGTGATAGATGAGGCTAATGCTCAAAAATCTAATGGAGATGTAGAAACTATCCTTAAAGGAGGAGCGGGTAGTTCAGCACCTGCTCTATTAGGAATGCTAGGTCTACTAGTATTTCTGCGTCGTAAATACTTTAGTAAAAAATAATTAATACTTTACACATCTCTCATACATAGTGAGAGATGTGTTATTAATTATTAAATACTTAGTACTAATAAATTTAGAAGAGATTACCAAAATGAATAATAAAATTAAGATACTATCTAGGATGGGAGCATTATTAAGTTTTGCAGTAGTAATGCAAGGCTTGCAAGCTGATGAACAAAGGGGAAAACTACAAGGCGCAGGTACGTATATCGGTGCTAGTGTAGGTCAAGCAACATTAAAGCCCCATGTAGTCGTTGCAAGTAGTGGGTTAGATGATAGCTCTGACATGGGCTATAAAATATATTCTGGTTACAAATACAATAGTAAATTTTCAGTTGAAGGGTTTTATGCTGATATGGGGAGTGCAGGTATACACACTGTAAGTATCCCAAAAGGCAAAGTTTCTTATAAGCTTTATGGCTTATCGGGTGTTTACACTCCTCAAATTACAAATCGCTTAAAAGGCGTTTTCAAACTAGGCTATGCGGGTGTAAATAACTCAGCCACAACGGGTATTGATTATCGACAAGTAAACAGTGGTACTATTTTTGGAGGCTTAGGACTTGATTATGCTATTAACTCAAAACTATCTATTCGTGGTGAATATGAATATTTTGATAAAGATATTCAACTTTTAAGCATTGGATTAAATTGGGGTTTTTAACAAAAAACTCAAGAGCTAAATTATTTACAGGTTCTATTTAAAACTTAAAATATTATAATAAAGCCCGCTTCTGTGGGCTTTATTAGCCCCAAAAAGTATTAATGATATTTTGCAGCTAATAAGCCTTAAATTGCTTCATATTATTCTTCTCCCCTTCTTTTTCGATGATTTGTATAGATATATCGTCAGTTCCGAAATAAATAAAAGATTTTTTCAAGCCATTTCTAATGCTTAAAGTCTAAATATCGACAATTATTTGCTCTAATTCAGTTTCTAAAATAGAAAAAGATAAAGTTTTTGATAATATATAGCGCGCTTCAAGCTTAGCTAGTTGTTCTTTATGTTCTTCATCGTAAAAAATAATCACTTTTGTTTCAGGGCTGTGCAAAGAGTTTCGTTGAATTACCGACATCATTGACTCTAAAGAACTTGTGCGATCTCTAAAATCTGACTGGTAATTGAACTCGGCAACGACAATCTGCGGTATCTTCTTTTTTAAGAGTTTGAGCACTTTGCGCATACTCGTTTCAGTAATAACTTCATAGCCTAAGCTTTCGTAC
>JAMOMJ010000104.1 GCA_027067135.1 Cyclobacteriaceae bacterium | reverse complement strand
CCCGACAGTCGCAGGTACGTAAAATAAACGCAGGTGGGTTTTATAACCTTGGCCTTGATAAGGCAGCCATAAAAAATGAAGTATAAAAGTACCTTATAAAAAATTATCAATATTAGCCATTACTTTATCTAAATCTTCTTTAGTATCAATACAAATACTTTGGTGCTTAGTAAAAGCTAATTTTATTTTTAAACCATTTTCAATCCAGCGGAGCTGCTCTAAAGATTCTGCTTTTTCAAGTGCAGATATAGGTAGTTGCGATACCTTTTTGAGTATATCAGCCCGGTAGGCATAAATGCCAATATGTTTATAATAATCTTGATGGCTTAACCACTCCATTTCGCCAGCATTTCGGCAATAAGGTATAGGTTGGCGGCTAAAATAAAGTGCTTCCATCGCTTTATTAAATACAGTTTTTACCTCTCCGTAATTAAAAAGCTCGGCACTGGTTGTAATTTTTTTTATTAGTGTAGCTAATTCAACTTTACCATCAAGCAATTTAGCAAGCTCATCTATTTGCGTGGGAACAATAAAAGGCTCATCGCCTTGAATGTTAATTACATACTCATATTTCTCTTTTTGCAACAACAGGGCTTCAAAACAACGATCGGTGCCACTTACATGGTTGTTTGAAGTTAGCACTACTTCCCCTCCAAAGGAGGCCACATGTTTTTGAACCTTTTTGCTTTCGGTAGCAATAATTACTTTGCTTAAAAGTGTAGATTTATTGGCTTGTTCATATACCCGTTGTACCATGGACATGCCATTTATGTCAACCAAAACTTTACCTGGAAAACGAGTGGATTCGAAGCGTGCAGGAATAATACCGAGAATTTTCATTTTTTGAGACATAAGATTATTAGAAGTTAGATATAAGATTTAATAACCTCTGCAAAGATGCAGATTTATCTCTTTTGTTATTGCTAAGAAAAAAAATAGTTGGCAAGTAAATGAAAATTAAACACAGAATATAATGCCAAAGCAGCTACTAATAATAAACTACCTGCCATAATCCAACCAATTTTAGTCCAGATTTTATCAATTTCAATTTGCTCACCCATTTTATCAAGACGCAATAAATTAATACCAATTCTTCTAAGCTATGGATTCGGTCTGCGGATTTCATTTTTAAAATACTAATTCACCTTAAATGTATCGAATTATTATTACTGATAGTCCGATTCTATAATTTCTTTAATGCCTTGCAAATAAGGGGTAGGTGTAAAATTGAACCTTTTCTCAAATTTGCTGCTATCAAATATATAATCGCGATCGTATTGATACAGCATTTCTTTTAATTCTTTCATAATGGGCATAAACAAACCCATTATAGAAACAATAAATTTAGTTGCTATTTGATAGCTTGGTTTTACATTCATTTCCTTGGCAATGGTTTCAATCCACTCCTTACCTGTTAATGGGTTGCTAGCTGTTGGTAAGTGCCAAACCTGATTAAAGGCATCGGGGGTGTTGCCAAGCATAGCAGTGGCTTTACCCGCATCAGGCGTGTAGGTAATGGAGTGTTTAAATTTATCAGAGGCTAGCCAATTAGCTTTTTTGCCAGCGGCAAAGTTTTTAAAAATCATTTCCCTCACCATTCCATTTCGCACTATGTTTGGCCCGTAATAATCGGCACATCGAGCAATAAGGGCAGTTAGCGTTCCAGCTTCTACTTCATCCATAATCATTTGAACCAACTCCGCTCTTACTGTACCTTTTTTGCTTGGTGGGTTTATGGGTGTTTCTTCATTCATACTATCCAGGTACTCTTTATCGTACATATATACGTTATCAAAAAACACCAATTTAGAATTATATTTTTTGCACCCAAGAATTACATGTTCCATAAATGAAGGCCATTTAGCTTGCCATTCTTTATAGCTATAGTCAAAGCCAATGGTAATATAAACTACTTCAGAGCCTGCAATGGCATTATCAATATCTTCTGGGTTGGTTAAATCAAGAGGGAGCGTTAAATCAGAAGGGGTCACTTTTTTCGGATTTCGGCTTACAAGCCTAATGTCTTTTGTGAATTGAACTAGTGATTTTGCTAGTTCTGTGGCAATGGTGCCTCCTGAACCGAGTATAGTTTGCATAGGTTTTTGTTTAGTTTCTAGTCGAAAACCACGATGTGAATATTGTATATTGATAACACTAAAGACCACAAAAAAAGGCAGAGGTTGTAAAACACTCTGCCTTTATACTTGGTTGATTATAAAACTTAAAACTGATAACCTTTCATCATTGCATACCAATAAAGATTAGGTAACATATAGCGTTTCATTAACCACATAGGGTAACTAGCCTTGCCAGTATCAAAGAATTTACTTAGTAAAGGATCAGAACTGCGAACAGCTCCATATTTAAATTCTGCTAATAACATTCTGTTGTGAGAAACAACTAATGGGCAAGATGAGTATCCATCATATCCTTTATAGTCAGCTGCTTTGCCATCCATTATTTGTAATAGATTTTTTACAATTGTTGGAGCTTGTTTTCTAATTGCAGCTCCTGTTCTTGCCGTTGGTAAATCGGTAACATCGCCTACACCAAAAACATTTGGGTAGAACTTACTTTGTAAGGTGTTTTCATCACAAGCCATCCAGCCTTTGTTTGGGCCATCTTGGTTAGCCAATTTCGTGGTTTGAAACCAAGTTGGAGCCGATTGAGGTGGTGCTAAATGAAGCATATCGAACTTGATGATGAAGCGTGTTCCTTCATGTAATTCATCAATATGATTATTTTCTTCTTCAACAACATGTTTTTCTTCACCATCCCAACGGTAGCCAATACAACCTGCTGCATTACGTTCATCATTTATAACATAATCTGTTCTTCCATCGGGTAAAGCCATTCTTTCGTAATGGGCTTCTTTTTTATCGCCATCAACTTTAACTAATTTATAAGCGTATCGTTGAGCAATATTATATACATCGTTTACATACCTGTTTAGTTCTGTTTTAAAGGGCTCTGTACCAAAAATTACAGTACCAGGCGTTGCAAATACAACTTGAGTATCGTCTTCTCTTTTATTTCTTCTTAAATAGTCTGCAGTTAGGTACATTATTTTTTGAGGTGCACCAGGGCATTTAATTGGAGTAGCTGGTTGTGTAAATAAGGCAATGCCTTTTTTAAACTCTTGTAGAACTTCCCAAGTATATTCAGGGTCAACATAATTTGAGCAAACACCATTTTTACCAAATGTTTCTGCTAAACCTTCAATACCGTCAAGGTTAATTTGAATTCCCGGAGCGGCAATTAAATATTCGTAATTAATTTTATCTCCATTTTTAAGAACTACTTCATTCTCATCAGGGTTTATGGTTTCCACATATTCTTTAATCCAGGTAGCTTTCTTTGGAATCTGCTTTTTTTCCGGTCTTAGTGTAGCTTCTTTAGACATAAGACCTCCACCTACAAGTGTCCAGGCTGGCTGATAAGCGTGGGTTTCAGATGGCTCAATGATTGCTACGTCTAATCCTTTTCGTGCTCTTAACAATTGGGCTGCAACCATAATACCTCCGGTGCCTCCTCCAATTATTACAATTTGATGTTTGCTATTGCTCATTAGATTACTGTTATAAATTTCCTC
>JAMOMJ010000103.1 GCA_027067135.1 Cyclobacteriaceae bacterium | reverse complement strand
CTCCCCATACCCTTTTAAATGTAGGAGCCAATCCGCTTGACACCGAAAGCTATAGTAAATTTAATTTAAACGAGTACGCACCGGATTTGATATTTTCTGAATTAACCGAGTTTGTTAATGATAATAAGGACAATCCTTTTTTCCTGTATTGGGCAACCCCAATTCCGCATGTGCCTTTGCAGGCACCACAAAAATGGGTAGATAAATACCTGGATAAATTTGGCAATGAAGAAGAACCATACACTGGCAGCGAAAGTCAATATCCGTATTTTCCAAACAGATACCCACATGCTACCTATGCCGCCATGGTTTCTTACCTCGATGACCATGTAGGTCAATTGGTTCAGCAACTTAAAAACCTTGGGCTGTATGAAAACACACTAATTATTTTTACTTCAGATAACGGACCTACGTATGCCGGTGGTGCAGATTCAAAATGGTTTAACAGTGCTAAACCATTTAAAATTGACCGGGGCTGGGCAAAAGGTTATACACACGAAGCAGGAATACGAGTGCCTATGATTGCTTCCTGGCCAACTAAAATTAAGCCGGGAACAACATCTACTCATATTTCAGCATTTTGGGATGTATTGCCCACCTTATGCGATGTGGCAGGTATTAAAACCGACTATCCTACAGATGGAATTAGCTTTTACCCAACATTGGTTAGCGATTCAGTACAAACGGAACATGAATTTCTTTACTGGGAGTTTTCGGCCTATAACGGGCAACAGGCAGTGCGTATGGGCAAATGGAAAGGGCTTAGGCTAAATATGCAGGACGGCAATATGGACATTGAACTATTTAACCTGGAAGAAGACCCGAGAGAACAAAACAACTTAGCTGAAAAATACCCTAAAATAGTAAATCAAATAGCAGAAATTATGGCTACCGAACATGAAACCCCTGAAATAAAGAACTTTTACATTAGAGGAATAGACCCTATGTAGTGTCTGTCCATAAAGTCCAAAACCTGCTCAGAGTTACTCGCAGAGAACTCTGAGATGAAAAATAAGTATTCAGGTCGGACGATAGTCAGACCTCGATAGTCAGGCCTGCACTGTTTTTTGATGCAGATAATACCTGCTCAGAGTCACTCATAGAGGACTCTGAGAAAAGAAGAAGATAAAGAAATGAATAGTCAATTAAAAGAAATTATAAGCAACAATTCTCAAAACGCAAATAAACATCAAGATGCAATTATTTAATAATCAAATACTTACGTTTTTTTTAAAATATTTGGTTACTATTCAGCCCAAAAAACATAGCCACAAAGATAGAAAGGCTCAAAGCACCACAAAATAGTAACTTAAAGCACATAAATTTTTGTGAAACTTGGAGATTTCGTGCCTTAGTGGCTAAAAAGAGCACTTTAATGGCTGAATAGTAACAATATTTGTTATTTGACTTTTGTTTATTGGAGTTTATAGAAAGACACTAGTGTTTATAAAAAACGCAACTAACACAACTAAAATTTAAATATGAAAACAACTTTTAAAAACCAAACCGAAATTTTCCGGATAAGCTTTGTATTAATACTTCTGCTTAGCCTGTTTAATACTTCCTTTGCACAGTCTAGGGGAGAGGTGATACAATCACTCAAATTCCAGAGCCAATTATTAGATACCACCATTAATTACACCATCTACCTGCCGCCATTTTACGGCAAGGATACTACCCAAACATACCCGGTGTTTTACCTTTTACATGGCTATACCGATAATGAAACTGCCTGGGTAAACAAAGGTTGGGTAGATCAGGCAGCAGACCAGGGAATTATAGCAGGGCAAGTAGAAAAAATGATTATTATAATGCCCGATGGAGGGCTGTTATGGTATCTGAACCAGCCCAATGGCAAGTATAATTATGAAGATATGTTTATGAATGAACTCATCCCGTTTATAGATAAAACCTACCGAACCAAACCGGAACGAAAATACAGAGCTATTGGAGGTCTGTCCATGGGCGGCTTTGGAGCTTTGGGGTATTCCATGCGTCACCCTACTGTTTTTAGTGCCTGTGTTGCCTTTAGTTCGGGCATAAGGCCGGATGACGAAACAGTATTGATACCGCAAAAAAGGTTTGACCGCTTGTATAAGCCCATATACGGAGAAAATGTGCAAGGTAAAGATCGCCTCTCTAAACACTGGAACGAAAACAACCCGTTATACCTGGCTAAAACCCTTTCTGAAGAGCAATTAAATACTACCGATTGGTATATCAGTTGTGGCGATGATGATTTTTTATTTTATGGAAATATTATGCTGCATAAAACCTTTAGGGATAGAAAAATTAAACACGAGTTTAGGGTGTATGACGGAGGCCATAATTGGAACTATTGGCGCCCCTATATTGGCGAAGGGTTAAATTTTATTACTAATTCTTTTAGAAAAGCAAGTGATTTAACAGAAACTAAAACAGGTAACTAACACCAAAACCCATGACAGCTCCCTTTGCATTGCTTAAAAAATTTAATTTAATTATACCAGCCGTTTGGCTGTGCATTGCCTGTATTGCCGGCACACAGTTTGCCTGGGGGCAACCCACTGTTACATTTGATTTTGTGTTAACCGGAGGTAGGGTGATTGACCCTGAAACAGGGTTGGATGCGGTAAAAAATGTAGGGATACAAAATGGCCGCATTACGGAAATTTCGGATAGTCCATTGGTAGGCCGCGAAAACATAGATGTATCGGGGCTTGTGGTAGCCCCCGGCTTTATCGATTTGCATATTCATGGAATTGGCAACAAAGAACAGGAATACCAGGCACATGATGGCGTAACCACAGCCCTGGAGTTAGAATGGGGGGTAGGCTTTTTAAAAGAATGGTATGCCGCCAGATCCTCAAAAGCACTAATTAATTATGGAGCAAGTGCCCCTTGGTTTTTTAACAGGTTTAAAACCCTGCCGCCTGATAATCCTGATGATATACTACAATTAGAAGAATCTATACCTAAGCAAAACTTTAATTTTATTA
>JAMOMJ010000102.1 GCA_027067135.1 Cyclobacteriaceae bacterium | reverse complement strand
ACCCAACTTCAAAACGCAACTCCTGATTAAACGTACCAAACGAGATTTCCCCATTTTGAGGTGTAACTTGGTATTTATTGGCCGCATAAGAAAACAGAGTTTCTATGGATACTCTACCCGACACATCAATATTCCAATAATTTTGAATATCGGTAAACCGAGGATCGTACTCCGCATTTACATCCAAGGAGTTTAGCATATACCTCGACCGCTTATGCCTGATACCTATTAAAAAAGAGGCATTTTTAATATTTCCTTCTAAATACCCACTGGCTCCAATTAAGCTAACTCTAAAACCTCCGTGCAAACCATCTGCTTTTTTATAAGTTGCCTGTAATAATGAAGACATTTTACCCCCGTTGGTAGCATCCCATCCTCCTGCCGAAAAATTAACTGATTCGATTAAATCACTATTGATAAAACTTAGTCCTTCCTGCTGGCCTGCTCTTACCAAGAATGGGCGATAGACCTGAATACCATTTACACGTACAATATTTTCATCATAATTACCTCCTCGCACCGAATATGCAGATGAAAGCTCGTTATTGCTCATTACCGAAGGAAGGCTTGCAAGGATATTAGAAATATCGTTAAAAGGAGTAGATATGTTTTTAATGGCCAAGGCTTTGATGGTAACCGAACTAGCAGCATTGGGTGTTCTATTGGTTTGCACATCTACGCCTTGCAACATCACGGTAGAATGTTTTAGGATCACATTAATACTTGATTTGTATTCTAGTATCTGTACACGTTTTGTAATGGTGATGAATTCGATATGCGAAAACTCAAGCTCATGAGTCCCCTCTTTTTGAAAGCTAATGGAAAATTCGCCTTTTGGATTTGTACTAATACCTAACGCTGAATTTACAACTTTCACAGCAACGCCTCCGATACCTACCCCTGTGCTATCAGATACAACACCTGCTAGCACAAATTGCGCTATGCTTTGTTGAGCAAAAAAAGCAAAAATTAAAACGAATGAAATGCTTTTTAGCATTAGCAATTCTTAAGGTCAATAATTGTCTGCGATGGATTATCTGATTTGAAAACAAAACTCCCCGCTACTAACGCATCTGCACCAGCATCCACTAATTTTCGAGCATTTGCAGAAGTTACCCCTCCATCTATTTCAATAATGGTATTTGCACCCCCATCCACAATCATTTTTTTCAGCTCACGCACCTTTTCATAGGTGGTTTCAATAAATGTTTGCCCTCCAAAGCCCGGATTTACAGACATAATAAGCACTAAATCAATCTCACCTATAACGTATTTTAGTACCTCAACAGGTGTATGCGGATTTAGCGAAACACCTGCTTTACATCCTAGGTCTTTGATTTGCTGAATATTACGGTGTAAATGAGGACAAGCTTCTGCATGTACAGTAATATAGTCAGCCCCAGCTTTGGCAAAATCGCTTACGTATTTTTCAGGCTCCACAATCATTAAATGTACATCTAAAGTCTTTTTAGCATGCCTTTTAATTGCACTGCAAACAGGGGCTCCAAAAGAAATATTGGGAACAAAATTTCCATCCATTACATCTAAATGGATCCAATCTGCCTCACTTTTGTTTAGCATTTCAACTTCCGATTGAAGGTTGGCAAAATCTGCTGCTAATATGGAAGGTGATATAATGGGTTTGCTCATAATTTTACTATTCTTACCTTATAGGCTTCAGGCTTATTCTCCAATTCGTATAATACGTTTAAAAAATATAACCCTTGCGAAAGATGTTGCAATTCGATGGATGCAATATTATTACTCCAACTTACTGTAAACAAATTACTCGATATTTTTTTGCCCGATGTTTCAAATAGTTCAAATTGAGCTTTATTCACTTTACCTGGGTTTGCGATTTTAATTTTTAATAACTCAGATGGCATAATAGGGTTTGGGTACACCATAACAGGCTCTGTATCCGAGGCAGATTCCAAATAATTATTTATGGCTATAAAACTCGGGATACCATAGCCAATTTCATTATTTGGCGTAACTGCATTTGAAGATGAATTTCGAACTGCATTTAGTAACTCCATTGCTGTAAACTCAGGATAAGCCTGCCAGACTCCGGCCATTAAACCTGCTACCTGAGGAGTAGAAAATGAAGTACCACTACCTCTTATAATTGCACCGCTTTCGTTTATTAAAAAAGCAGAACTACCCATAGCCACCACATCTGGTTTTATTCTTCCATCAGCTGAATATCCCAAAGAACTAAACCCTGATCGCCCATAGTCTGTTTGAATACTACCAACCGCCAAGCCATCTCTAACATCGGCAGGGCTTGTTATTATGCTCCAAGCTTTGTTGCCTTCATTGCCAGCAGAAGCTACCACAACAATCCCTTTCTCAGAAGCTATATGGGCAGCTCTTACGACTACCGTAGTATTGCCATCCATATCTTCTTTGGTGTAGTTCATTTGCGGATCATCAAAGGTATTATAACCTAAGGAGGTATTAATAATATCCACTCCAGCACTATCTGCTCGTTCGGCTGCAATAAGCCAATAGTATTCTTCTATACGGTACTCAGATGGCACATTTTCGGTTACAAAAAGCATGTAATTGGCATCTGGAGCAATCCCTTGATATGAGTTAGGAATTTCTGCTGTCATTAAAGAAAGCACTCTTGTGCCATGGTCTGAATATTGATATACATTCGATGATTTGGAAACAAAGTCATAGGTATATGTTAATTTATTCTGTTCGTATAAATGTGCAAAAGCAGAAAGACTAGATACATTTCTAAATCCTCCATCAAATACGGCTATGTTCATTCCCTTTCCTAAATACCCTTGTGAGTGCATTTCTCTTACATTCAAAATTTCATTTTGAAATAATGTATCTGTTGGAGCATCACTAACTGCTAATTCTTCTTGGTTACTACTTCTTCTACCTGCATAGTTTTGAGGGGCTAAATAAGTAACTGAAGCAACAAAAGGCAGGCTTATTAATTGTTCAGCCTCATTAGGTGTACTCTTAATAATGATTCCATTAAACCATTTAGAATGTTCGAATACCTCTATTCCTTGATTGCTGATAAATGCTTTATAAGAAGATGTAATAGGTAAATCTTGCTCGTAAATATCAATTTCCTGCTTTTGCCTCCTGCTTATTGCTTTGGCAGAAAGAAACGCTTCGGGACTATCAATTGAAAATCCATTCGCTTCCTTATCGGTAAATGAAACAAAATAATAATTATCTTGAGCTTTTAGCTCTGATGCTAAAAAAAAGAGAATGAATGTAAGGCTGATAAGTTTACTCCGTACCAAATTCAATTAGTTTTTGCTCAAAGATAA
The DNA here is from genome assembly GCA_027067135.1 of Cyclobacteriaceae bacterium. Lineage (GTDB taxonomy): Bacteria > Bacteroidota > Bacteroidia > Cytophagales > Cyclobacteriaceae > JAKISE01. The sequence goes on along the minus strand of JAMOMJ010000102.1, from coordinate 329 downwards.
ACCCATCGTCAATTTTGCCATTTTCAACACAGTTAGAACAGTAATTAATCTTAATTTTTAATTTGTGCACAAGTCCTACTTCAGCTGCAAAAACTTCAATTCTATAATCATCTTCGGTAATCTTGGCAGGGTCAATCAAATCCTGATGCACTACAGTTAACGTATTATCATAGGATAAGGTATCATAGGAGTACGATTTTTTTAAATCTATAATTTTATAAAATTCACTCTGCAACGCATTGGTTGCATTTCCATCCCATTGTTTTTCCTCGCTCACCGGAAATGTAAGTTTTACAAAGTCTTTGGTTGCCTCTGACACTATAATTTTT
>JAMOMJ010000101.1 GCA_027067135.1 Cyclobacteriaceae bacterium | reverse complement strand
AAATCTTCTGAAAATAAGGAGGAAGTTCCAGCTTTTTTGTATCTATTCATAGCCATTAATTATAATCGCAATATGCAACTATTTATCTGTATATCAATTTGTTAATTCAAGATACCCCCTAATAAGAAAAGGAGTTAAAAAAGAAATCATAGAATTTAAAGACGAATTAACGGAGTAACATCAATGTCGAAGCACTAATAATTGTGTAAGTAATGACTTAATTTCTGCATAGAACATACCTATTTTAGTTGCACTACTTACATAAAAACCGTTTAATGCTTTTGCCTGTCGTTGGCAGCTATTCCTTATCCCGAACTCAGGTTATAAAGAGTGTTGTGTTTTTTTTAATAAGCTAAGGCAATATCTTGCGTGCAGATGGGTTTAATTGGAAGAAAGAACAGTACATGAAGATTTTTTTAACAACGTTACTAATTGGCATAATAGGCATTTTTTTTTCTTGTGAGAAACAGGCAGTTACCGAAAGCAAAAAGGCTAAATGGATAGAAAATGCTTTTCTAAGCCTAGAAAGCAACAATTACCCCAGTGTAAAGGCCATTTCTTGGTGGAACGAGGATTTTGATAACTCCTATTTAAAAGTCAACTCTTCGTCAGAAAGCTTGGCTGCCTATAAAAATGGAGTAAACTCTGCCACATTTGTTACTGGTGCAAATATTAGTGCTAATAAACTACTAGCGCCAATTTTGGGTATTTACCACGCTGCATACCCCGATTTTGGAGGAACAGAAGATGTGGTAACCGCAGAACGAATGAGTAATTTTGAAACCCTTGTAAACAAAAATATTGTATGGGCTTATTTTTCAAATAATTGGTACGATGCTATTCAGTTTCCTTCAGCAGAAGTAAGTACAATTAACTCTGCTGGTAAAATGCCCTTTATACGAATTATGCCACGGTCTAATTTTGATGAGGGAGGCCCAGATCCAACATATACCATGCAAAAAATAATAGATGGAGATTTTGATGTAGCCCTCAAACAATGGGCCATTGATGCGTCCAACACTAATATTCCGTTATTGGTGGAGTTTGGAACAGAGGTTAATGGCAATTGGTTCCCTTGGAATGGACAGTATAATGGGGCAGGGGAAACCTCTGGTTATGGAGACCCTAACTTGTTTGATGGGGTAGAAAGATTTAGAGATGCCTACCGCCATATTATTGATATGTGCAATGCAAATGGTGCCAGTAATATTACTTGGTTTTTTCACGTAGATGCCTACAGCGAACCAAATGAAACTTGGAATACTATTGACCTGTATTACCCTGGAGATAATTACATTGATTGGCTTGGTGTAAGTGTTTATGGCCCACAAAAAAACGGAGAGGATTACCAAGAGTTTGCCGATATTATGAATGATATTTACCCAGCCCTTAGCAATTTATCTGATAAACCCATTGCGGTTTTAGAATTTGCCATTACAGAATTAGAGTAAATTCTTTACTAGTCATTAATATTTATACTCGCACCATCTTCTTCCAAAGTAACACCAAGCGATAATGCCATACGGTTTACAAAATTGAAATACGATATCACCAAGCTCGCATCTAAAATAGCCTCATCAGATAACCCTTTATTTTTTCCTTTTACATCTAAATTTTTATAGGCGTTAAAGCCCAAAGGGAAAATATCTAGCAGGCAATCTTTTGAAGATAACCCCGAAATCTCGGGGGGAATAATCCATTATATCTTTGCTTTTTATATTAAAAAGCTCACCTACTATTTTATTTTCTGGCAGCTATTCCTTATCCCGAACTCAGGTTAGTAGGTTATCTAAATGGAATGCTCATTAACCAATAACCCTATAGCCATAAAGTAGAATATATTTACAGCTCATTCGTCTGCACACCAAACAAGCTACTTATGAAAAAAACCATTTTAGTTACAGGTGCTTCATCAGGCATTGGCAAATCAATTGCCCAGTATTTTATTAGCAAAGGCTGGAATGTGGCAGCTACGATGCGTAATCCATCAAATGAAAAAGAGCTAGAAGAAACTGATTCACTAAAACTGTACTCGTTAGATGTTATAAATGAAGAATCGATTATGTCTGCCATTGAGAATGTAATTTCAGATTTTGGCAAAATTGATGTACTAGTAAACAATGCGGGCTATGGTGCAATTGGCATTTTTGAAAAATCGACACAAAAAGAGATTCAAAAACAGTTTGATGTAAATGTGTTTGGTGTTATGCAAACAACCAAAGCCATACTTCCACATATGCGGGCTAATAAAAGTGGAACTATAATAAATATTACTTCAGTAGGAGGGCGGCTTACTTTTCCTATTTACAGTGTATATAATGCTACTAAGTGGGCGGTTGAGGGCTTTGCGGAGTCGTTACAATATGAAGTAAAACCATTTGGTATTCGCATTAAAAACGTGGAGCCAGGAGCCATTAAAACTGACTTCTACAGTAGATCTCAAAACCTGTTTGAAAACAAGGAGATTACAGCTTATGATAATTATGAGCAAGTAGTATTTAAAAATACTCAGCAAGCAGGAGCAGAGGCGCCTGATCCAGAGATTGTGGCTAAAACTGTTTATAAGGCAGCTAATGATGCCTCGTATAGAATTCGTTACCTTACTGGAAATACACAATCAAAAATGTTAATGAAAATGCGCAAATTATTACCACTAACTACCTTTATGAACTTGGTAAGTGGTGCAGTTACAAAAGGATTGAAAAAGTAAGTCTATTCAATAGCACTGCGTTTACCTAGCTCAATTACTTCCATATTTTCTATCTTGCCTTGGTTAATTTCGAACCTAATAATGGTTCTTACTTTATGAAAGCCATGTTTGCCAGCCGCACCTGGATTTATGTAGAGCATATTATAATTTTGCCTATCTGGCATAACTTTAAGTATATGAGAGTGCCCACAGACTAGAATATTTGGAATTACTTCCTTTAATTTATCAGAAACAGCTTTATTATAATGTTTTGGTGTGCCTGCAATATGGGTAAGTATTATGTTTAAGCCCTCCCGCTTAATCATTTTAAACTCAGGAAAAACAGATCTTACTTCTTGGTTATCAATATTGCCATAAACCCCAATAGTAGGTTTAAAAGCATTTAATTCATCAATAACATCGATAGAGCCCACATCGCCTGCATGCCAAATTTCATCACAATCTTTAAAATGGTGTAGTATGCGCTTGTCTAGCCAGCCGTGGGTATCAGAGATGATGCCAATTTTCATTTACTTTTTTTGGCTTCTTTTTTTGCCGCTTTTTTAAGCTCTTTTTCTTGTTTTAATTCAAGGTCTCTTGCGGCCTTATTGTCTTTAGCAATTTGCTTAATCTGCTTGTTATTGCTCTTAGCTCCAATGCTACTTACAAGTCCGCTAATGGCTGTTTTGGCCATATAATCAATGGTTACTCTGCTAATATCTCTTTCATAATACATGCCTCCTCTACGTCTTAAAAATTTAACTCTCGAATTCTTCTTTTTAACAACAAAGGCATTGGCAAAGAAGGTTTTAATTACTTTACCCATTCCTTTAGTTTCAAGGGTCTTTTTGTTAATAGTCTCTATTTTTAGGTTGTTATAAATAAAGGACATATCGCCATAGGCATATTTTTTATTACCTGTAGCTTGTAAGTTGAGAGATTTTATTTCTCCACTAGAAACCTTAACAAAAGCTGCTGCTTGTAAAATGTTATTAAAAGCTTTTGCATCCATTGCTCCTAATCTTGCTGTAAAAAAGAAGAGGTTATTTTTATCAAGCATATCAAAATCCATTTCTGTATATAAATTGCCAGAGCCCATAATTTTAGTGCTAGCTACTACGTTAAGAAATTTATTATTTAAAAGCCTTGAGCTATCATTGGTAATGTTAGTGATAAGTCCATCAGTGTCTATAAAAGTGATTCCTCCTTCTTGCAAACCAGTAGATTGCAATGTTGATTGATAGATGTCGAAATTCTTAATTTCGATAGAATCAACCTTTAAGGGTGTTTTTAGTTGCATAACTCGCTCTTGCAAAATGGGTACAACTCTACCTGTTGGAAAAGGCAATTGTTTATCCTTAAAGAGTTTTAGATGGCCATTGTTTAGGGTTATTTTTTGGCATTGAAATGCCTTGTTTTCAATTAGTTCAACAAAGTCAATGTTCTCTATTCTTATTTTTTCAAGAAGTAAATCCTTCCAATCTACTTGACGGCCAGCTTGATTGCCATACTCATACTTTGGATACCGAGCCTTTAGAGCAAAGTTAGAGATGTTTATTTGTGATTTTCTACTAGACACTAAAAGGGTGTCAAATTCAATGGTATTTAAGCTATCAGGTAAATCAAAGGAAAAATCATACACTCTAAATCGAGAATCTGCGGTGTTTGTAGCCAAGTGGAAACGTGAGCCTTTAAGAGCCTCCAAACTGTCTAACTTTATATCAAAATTAAGGTGCGTAAGGAGATGCTTTTTTTGTCCAATTTTATTGTATCTAAAGCTTGTGTTCACAAAGTTTATATCTCCAATTATAATATCTAATGGAGGATATATTTCTGGTATCTTAAAAGGCTTTTTACTCTTGGTGGTATCAGTTTGTGTTAGTGTTACAAAATTGTTTCGGGTAGAAACTCTAGAAATATTAATTTTACTTTCTAGTAGTTTTGGTATGTTAATATGGTCTATAGCTATTCCTGGTGATAGAATCTTGATGTTGTTCTTTTCGAGTTTTGCCTCAAAATGAATTGAATCAGTCCAAATAAAACTTTGGTACGTATCTAAGTGAGCTTTTGCAATATTAAGAGTGTCGGTTAATCCCCGTAAATAGATATCTTTAAATTCAAAAACACCTTTAAAATTACTAATAGCACTAAAAAATGTACTAGTGGTGTCCAATTTATAATTCGTAATAATTCCTTTAAAAGAGCCTAAATTAAATTTTTTGCTACTGGGCAATGCAACCGAAGTATTGCCATCTATTATTAATAAGCTGTCTAGATTAATGGTATAAATTCCTTTTGAAAGAATGATTTTGTGCAAATCAAATGTTTTTTTAAGGCTGTCGCTTTTAGAATTAGCAATTAACGTTATGCTTGGTTTAATGATTTCAACCTTTCTAATATCTAGCTCATTTTTATTTGTTAACTTTTCTTTATCGAAACCAAAAACCTTCAATGCTCTTAGCTCAACTGTTGCATCCTTTTTTTTGGAGGTGTAATTAATGTTGTTAATAGTAAACGTAGAGTCGAACTCGTTATAACCTATGTTTTTCCCTGTAACCTTAACTCCATTTTTGCTTTCACTAAAACTAAGCTTTTCCGCATTTAATAATGTGTTATTAAATGTAATTACTGGTTTCGATTTAGTTTGTAGGGAATCAATTTGTATATTTTCTATACCAATGTTAGCACCTGTAAGAAGAACTAAGGAACCTTTTTGCTTACTGTCTAAATTGGCTGATTTTATATTAAATTTTCCAATAGAAATACGCTTAAGAGGTTTCTTTTTGGCCTTCTTTTTTACCTCAAATGGTAACCTTGTAAAGTCGCTCTCTAAGTTAAGTTTTCCGATAAGAATGGAGTCTATTTTCAATGACTGAGACTGTAATTCAGTTAGATCAACACCTTCAACCAATACATTGCTTAAGCTGGCATTTATACGGTTGTATGGTAGGGTAGAGCTGTCTGGTTTTAATGTGGCACCTTCAATAAATATGGATTTTGTTTGATCTATTTTTAGTCCTTTAAAAGTAGCTGTATGGCCAATGTTGCTTACTTGCGTACTTCCATTAGATACCAATAACCTAAAATATGTAGGAAGATTTTTAGTACTAGTGGCCTCTGTAATGGTTGAGGAATTGATATAGAGTCCATTAAAATTCGATAAGTGATTCGTTCTATTTTCATAAGCTCTTAACTTAAGCGACCCATTATTGGTAATAAAATGATTAATCGTAAACTTGATACCATTCTTTTTTGATCTCCTTTTCTTTTTCTTGAGATACATTCCTGGGTACTGAATAACAGAGATTGTTGGTTTATTAATGATTACAGAATCAACTTCTAGGTTATTTCTTAACACTAAATCTTCTGGCATAAACTTAATAAGCTCAATTGAGTTTATGCTTGAATATGTACTAAAGTTTGTGTTTCTTGCTTTTAGGTTTTTATAGCTATTTCTTCCTGAAATTGGTTTAATGAGAAGTTTATTCAGACGTAGTCTATTCTTGATTCCATCATAAATAACTGACTCTACATTGGCTGTGTGAATGCTATCAGGTAGTTCTTGAGATATGCCTGAGGCGTTAATATGCACCAATTTAAAATCAGAAATGGCTTTTTTGTTCTTCCAATCATTTGGGCTAATGTTATAATCTGCAATGTCAAAAGAAAAATTATCAACTTTGCTAAGTCGTTCTCCCTTAAATTCTAATGAGCCATCATAAAGCTTAATTTGATTTATTTCTAGCTGTTTGAAATAGTCAAAGATTCCTCCTGAGCTATTTTTTTTCTTTGGTTTAGGTTTTGAAAAATCTAGTTGCTCAAAATACACATTGGGTTCTATTATATGGATTTCATTAACCGAAACGCTATTATCTAAGAATGCCCGTTCGAAGTTGAATCCTAGAACTTCTAGTTTTTTGATGCTATAGTTAGCATTTGATTTACCTATACCATGCTCTATATTTCCAATTTCGAGGCTATCTAACACAAAGGTAGAATCAATAGTAGATAGCTTTAACTTGCTAAAATAAATGTTTTGATTGATGTTGGGTAGGTTCACATTTTGATCAATAATTTCTAGTTCAAAGCTTCTGGCTCTAATGCCTTTAAGTAGAATGGAGGGGCTGAGAGAGTCTAGCCTAAAATTTTTGAGCATAGTGGTAAACTCACCAATGTGGATAACGCTCAGCTCTTTCTCATCTTCAGTATGTGTAGAAATATTAAAAGCACCCTTCTCAACTCTAAAACTATCTATTTCAAACGCTGAAAAATAAGTTTTTATTACTTCTCTAAAGTCTTCCTGGCTATTTTTTGTAGCCCCTTTTTCTACAGTGCTGTGCAAACTTTTTATTAAGTCAAAACTAGGTTCCTTAGCTCCAACATAACTGATATACAGTTGCTTGCTAAATAGTAATGGGAGGATAGATCTTAGCTTTACAACAATAAGGGGCGTGCTAACCTGAATTAAATTGGGTCGTTTAAGTAAATAGTCCTCCCTTGAAATTACGGTTGTGTCCAGTTCTATTTTTAGGTTGCTGATTCTTAGCTCTTTGGAAATTATATCGAAACGAACTAGGTCGTATGTTGTTTTGTAAACACCATCTGTAGCCTCTCGCATTGAGTTAACTAGTACATCACCAATGGTGTCAGATACATAATTTCGAATTGTTTGCTGAAAAATTATTAGCACAATAGCAATTATTAACCCTACATAGGGTAAGGGTCTCTTCAAGGGGTTAAAGAGAAACTTGCGCTTTTTGTGCTTAATTTCTTCCGTCAAAACTTCGTATAATCAATATATTTTGAAAAGATAGATAATAAATTTATCTGGTAGAAGTTTTAATTTGGATTAAATTTAAACTTATGGTAGGCGGATTTATAGTACTTAAAATCAGCTAATTAAATATAGCTAAATTTTAAATTTGCAGGAATAAATAGACTTTTTAATAATTTTGATGTACTCGCATATTACCTATTATTAATTAAAAATAATTCCTTTACTATATTTAATAACACATATTATCCTTTATAAATTAGGTTATATATATATATATATATTCCTTTAAAGCGATTATATTGCTGTATTTATAATTATATAGATTCAGTATCTTGCATGTTTAATAAAAATATAGTTATGTCACTCACGCCTTCTAGCATGCTCGAACTTAGAACGAGAGCTGTAGAATTTGAATTACCTGATGTTATTTCAGGTAACGTAATTAGTTTAACCGAAATTAGTTCTGGCAAAAAAGGAACGTTGCTTATGTTTATTTGTAACCATTGCCCTTATGTGAAGCATGTGCAACCAGAGTTACTAAAAATCGCAGATGATTATTTGCCTAAAGATATTGCTGTCCTTGCTATTAGCTCTAATGATGTTGAAAATTACCCTGAGGATAGTCCCGAATTAATGCTTGAAGAAGCTAAGAGGTGGAGTTATCCATTTCCATATTTATACGATGAAAGCCAGTTAGTTGCCAGGTCGTATAAAGCTACTTGTACTCCTGATTTTTATTTATTCGATAAAAATAGAGAATTGGTTTATAGAGGAGAGTTGGATGCGTCTCGTCCTGGGAATGGAAAAGAGTTAAATGGTAATTCATTAAGAAATGCGCTAGACAATTTATTAGCAGGAATTCCAATAGACGAACATCAAAACCCTAGTGTTGGGTGCAATATAAAATGGAAATATTAGCATAGTTTTGTATTTTGAAAATTGCTAAAATCATAAATAAATGAAGAAAAGTATCATAATTAGTTTATTACTTGTTTCAGTGATAATTGGTGCGAATGCTCAGATAGAGTTAAATGCTTATGCAGGTTATGTTCCAGGCGCAAAATTCTCTTATATATATAGTGGTGGCGCTAAATTGAGAATTGATGGTGGTGATAACTTTGGCTTTGCCTTAGGCAAGGTGTTGCCAAATGATATGACTGTAGAGTTGTCTTATAACCGATTTAATTCTGTGTTAAAACAAGATGGTGGTATTAATGTGTTTGATCCAAGAGATATAATAGTTGAGTATTACCAGTTAGGATTCTTGAGGGCGTTAACAGAAGGCAATGAAACCTTCGTTCCTTTTGGATTAGTTTCACTAGGAGCTTCTCGGTTTGCACCTGCTGGTGCTCCTCAAGATTATTGGAGATTTGCCATGAATGCGGGTCTAGGGATTAAATACTTTCTTTCAGATAAAGTAGGAATCCGACTTCAGGCAAGAGTATTAATGCCACTCTATTTTGCTGGTGCTGGTTTTGGATGTAGTATTGGTACAGGTGGTTCAGGTTGTGGTGCAGATGTAGGTATGGGGTCTGAGATTCTTCAGGCTGATTTTACCGGAGGTGTAATATTGAGAGTAGGAGAGTAATTAAATTCTTGCTTGATATGTATATAAATCAAAATATCTACCCTTGCTTTTAATCAGCTCATCGTGCTTACCTCGTTCCACAATTTTACCTTTTTCAATTACTAATATTTGGTCAGCTTTTCTAATTGTACTAAGGCGGTGGGCAATCACAAGCGTGGTTCTTCCCTTTAATAAGGCATCTAAACTCTCTTGAATATATGATTCTGATTCAGTATCTAAGCTTGAAGTAGCTTCATCAAGAATGAGTATTTTTGGATCGGCTAAAATGGCTCTGGCAATAGCAAGTCGTTGCCTTTGCCCGCCAGATAACTTAACACCACGTTCTCCAATTAGCGTATCAAGTCCATCTTCAAAACGTTCAGAAAATTCATTTACATAAGCATACTTAACTGCGTGTTGAATTTCGTCTTCCCTAGCATCTGGTCTGGAGAAAAGAATATTTTCTTTAATGCTGCCTTCAAATAGAAAATCATCTTGAAGTACTACACCCAAGTGCTTTCGGTAAGATGTTAGGTTTACTTGGCTTAGATCAACGCCATCAATCAAAATCTGTCCTGCATTAGGGTTAATAAAACTCGAAGCTAGGCTAGCTATTGTGCTCTTGCCAGAACCTGAAGTGCCAACTAATGCAATAGTTTCTCCTTCATTGGCCGTAAAAGAGATGTTTTGTATCACAGGTGTTTTCTCATCATACGAAAACTCAACTTCTTTAAATTCGATCTTCCCATGTATTTGGTGCAATTTTTTTACTCTTTTTGTTTCATCTTTTTCGGTTGGAGTTTCAAGTATTTCTTCCATTCGATCCAGGCCAGCAAAAGCTTCTGTCATTTGACTGCCAATATTGCCCATTTGAACAATGGGTGCAACTAAAAAGCCAAGATAAAGTGTAAAAGCAAAGAAATCACCAATAGTCATAGCTCCTTGTGCGATTTGATTTCCGCCAACTCCCATAATGATAATGGTGGCAACACCAAGTAATAGAGCTGAGCTGCTTGTAACCAAGGCCGTAGAGGTTAATGATTTTTTAACATTATTATATAAATCCAATACTCCTTGCTTAAATACGCCTACTTCAAATGCTTCGGCATTAAACCCTTTAATTACTCGTACTCCTCCTAAAGACTCCGTTAACCTACCTGTTACCCGGGCATTTATCACGCTTCTTTCTCTAAAAATTGGTCTGATATAACCAAATGCCTTAGCTGCAATAAAACCAAAAACAATCATAGGTAATAACACATACAAGGTCATAAGGGCATTCATTTTAATTAGAATAATAAATGACAATATAGAGGTAAGTAAACCTCCTAATAATTGAACAAAACCTGTTCCAACTAAATTTCGAACTCCTTCAACGTCAGACATAATCCTTGAAACCAACGCACCAGATTTGTTGTTGTCGAAAAAGCTAATGGGTAGTTGAATAATATGTTGTTGCACCTTAGACCTAAGTTCGGCTATTAAATGCTGTGCTTCAACACTTAATAATCTGGTTAACGCAAAAGACGAAATAGCTTGAATTAGCACTGCTGCACCTAAGCCCAAAAGTAACGTGGGTAATAGTTCAAAGTTTTTTGGTGTTATTATATCATCTATTAAATATTTGGGGGCGTAGGGTAAAACAAGACCAGCTAATCTATTTATTACAATAATTCCAAGTCCGAGGAGTAATATCCACTTACGTGGCAATATAATATTTTTAAATACATAATTTAAGTTGCCTAACTTCTTCTTTTTTTCTTTTGCCATAGTATAAGGTCGAATGGGTGTAAAATATATTTTAAAATTAGATATTGCTGCTAGTAGCAGAATTATATTTGCTTCCTATTTAAAATTTAATGAAGAATTGGCTCATTTTAAGTGTGGTATTTTTTATGGCTAGTTGTATTAATCAACCACATAGTAAAGATTATATATATACTCAAAAAGATGACCTGTTATCGTTACAAGGAAAAGTTGCACTCTTAAAAGAATCTGCTGATGTTAATGATGATGCGTTATTATCAGCTATTTCCTTATTATATGCACAAAATGAAAATTGGGTGGAGGCCAAAGATGCGATATCAAAAGCTATTAAATTAAATCCAATTAATTCTATCTACCATTTATACTTGGCAAATTATAATGCAGAGTTAGCAAATAATATAGAAGCCTACGAAGAAGCTAAAGTTGCTTTTGAATTAGGAACTTACGACAAGAAGCTAGAACCTCTCTTAGCCCGTATGGCTATAGAAACAAAGGATTCAAGCAATTATAATATTTTTGTTACTGCGTATTATCTGGCAAATAAAAACAGCATTGAAGCACAAATACTAATGGCGCAATTATACATGCAAGAGCAAAAGTATAATATGGCAAATTCTCTGGTTCATAAGGTGCTCTTGGTAGATTCTACCAATTTTGAAGCTTTTAAGGTTGCGTACAATTCGTATGCTGTTTTAGATAGCATACCGTTGGCCATATATTATGGAGAAAAACTATTGGAGACTGACTCCTTGAATGCACAATATTATTTCGAATTAGGAAATCTGTATTTACATGAAAAAGAAATAGTAAAGGCGGCTCACTATTTTACTAAATCATATAAGCAGTTGCCACTTTTATCAAGTTTATACCTTGCTCTGGGTAATTATAATAAACTAGCGTTGAATGATAGTGTTATTTATTACTCAGATTCATTATTTACAGGAAAAAATTATTCTGATAAACATATATTATTAATGAGAGCAAGAGCACTTGATAATAAGTATAAATATGATGATGCTTTTTTAGTATATAACAGTTTAATAAAAATGGACTCCACAGATTCAGTTGTTAATGCAGAACGTGCGTTAGTACAAAGAAAAATCACATATTTGTGGCGTAAAAAAAGAGAACAGCAACAATTGGCCGATAGTTTAGCCAATTCAATGCCAATCATAAAGTTTTAAATAGATATGAGTAAGGTTAAAATTACTTTACCAGATGGTTCAGTTAAAGAGTTTGATAAGGGAGTTAGTAGTCATGAAATTGCACTGAGTATAAGTGAAGGGTTGGCTAGAAATGTGCTTTCGGCAAAAGTAAATGATGAAGTTTGGGATTCTTCAAGACCTATAAATACGGATGCTACTGTGCAATTATTAACATGGAATGACTTAGATGGAAAATCTACTTTCTGGCATTCTTCAGCCCATTTAATGGCCGAAGCATTAGAAGCTCTTTACCCAGGAGTTAAATTAGGAATAGGGCCACCCATTGAAAATGGCTTCTATTACGATGTTGATTTTGGTGAGTTAGAGTTTGATGGTAGCGAGCTTGAAAAAATAGAAAAAAAAATGACGGAGCTTGCTCGGGAGAAAAACGAGTATAAGCGAACTGATATTTCTAAGGCAGATGCTATAAAGTATTTTACCGAAAAAGGAGACGAGTATAAGCTGGAATTGTTGGAAGGGCTAGATGATGGTACTATTACATTTTATAACCAAGGAAATTTTACAGACTTATGCCGTGGACCTCATATTCCTCACACAGGTTCTATTAAGGCCATTAAGTTATTAAATGTTGCGGGTGCTTATTGGCGTGGTGATGTAGAGCGAAAGCAGCTTACCCGTATTTATGGCATTACATTTCCTAAACAAAAGGAACTTACTGAGTACCTACATTTATTAGAGGAAGCGAAGAAAAGAGACCACCGTAAGTTAGGCAAAGAATTAGAGCTATTTGCTTTTTCAGAAAAAGTAGGAATGGGTTTGCCTCTTTGGTTGCCTAAAGGAACCATGTTGCGTGAGCGTTTAGAGGGTTTTATGCGTAAAGCCCAGATTAAAGCTGGTTACGATCCCGTAATTACGCCTCATATTGGTAGCAAACAATTATATGTAACTTCGGGTCATTATGAAAAGTATGGAGCAGATTCGTTTCAACCGATAACCACACCGCACGAAGGAGAGGAGTTCTTGTTAAAACCAATGAATTGCCCTCACCATTGTGAAATTTATAAAACAAAACCAAGATCTTATAAGGACTTACCAATTCGCTATGCTGAGTTTGGTACCGTGTATCGCTATGAGCAGCATGGGGAGTTGCACGGCTTAACTCGTGTTAGAGGTTTTACTCAAGATGATGCTCATATTTTCTGCCGCCCAGATCAAGTAAAGGAAGAGTTTGAGAAAGTAATTGATTTAGTGCTTTATGTGTTTAAAGCATTAGGTTTTGAAGATTATACGGCTCAAGTCTCGTTAAGAGATCCTGAAAACAAAGATAAATACATTGGTGATGGAGAGTTGTGGGATAAAGCAGAGCGTGAAATTCAAGAAGCAGCAGATGCAAAAGGGTTGATTACGGTAACTGAACTTGGAGAGGCTGCGTTTTATGGCCCTAAGCTAGATTTTATGGTGAAAGATGCTTTGGGACGTAAATGGCAATTAGGAACTATTCAAGTAGATTACCAGTTACCTCAGCGATTTGAGCTTGAGTATATTGGCTCTGACAACCAAAAGCATAGACCTGTGATGATTCACAGAGCACCTTTTGGTTCTCTAGAACGTTTTATTGCGGTACTTACTGAGCACTGCGCTGGTAATTTTCCATTATGGTTAACACCTGACCAAATAGCTGTTTTACCGATTTCTGAAAAGTATGAAGAATATGCTAAATCTGTTTTTAAAAAACTGAAAGAACAAGATATTAGAGGTTTAATTGATCATAGGGATGAAAAAATTGGCAGAAAAATTAGAGATGCTGAAGTTAAAAAGATTCCATTTATGATAATCGTTGGTGAAAAAGAAGAATCTGAAAAGAAAATATCCATTAGAAGGCACGGAGAAGGTGATTTAGGAGCAATGGAGCTCGATTCTTTTGTTTCTTTATTTAAGCAAGAAGCAACGGTATAATTAATATCAAATTATTGTGTTAATCTGCTTTTTGTTTAAGATTTATACGATATTTGCAACTTATTTTTAAAACAATAAACAGGAGGTCACAATTAGCAAACAGAGATTTAGAGGGAGAAGACCCTACGTAGCACGAGTCGAAGAGCCCTATAAGATTAATGATTTAATCAGAGCACAACACGTTAGAGTTGTTGGAGACAATATTGAAGTTGGCGTTTACGCCATTGCAGAGGCCTTAAGTATGGCCAAAGCAGAAGGACTTGATTTAGTGGAGATCTCGCCAAAGGCAGAACCGCCTGTTTGTAAAATTATTGATTACTCTAAGTTTAAGTACGAACAAAAGAAGAAGCAGAAAGAGATAAAAGCAAAGGCTCAGAAAACGGTAATTAAAGAAATCCGTTTTGGCCCTAACACCGATGACCATGATTTTAATTTTAAATTAAAGCATGCCATTAACTTTTTAAAAGAAGGTGCTAAAGTTAGAGCTTATGTTCATTTTTATGGCCGTACCATTGTTTTTAAAGAAAGGGGAGAGATTTTACTATTAAAATTTGCCCAAGCTTTGGAGGAATACGGTAAAGTAGAACAATTGCCGAAGTTGGAGCGAAAAAGGATGTATGTTATCCTTGCTTCAAAAGTTAAAAAGTAGAACGAATATAGTTTAATAAATAAAGTAGAAATGCCAAAAGTAAAAACTAAATCTGGAGCTAAAAAGCGTTTCAAACTTACTGGAACTGGTAAAATTAAAAGAAAGCATGCTTTTAAAAGCCATATTCTAACTAAGAAAGAAACCAAGCAAAAGAGAAATCTTACTCAAACTGGGCTAGTGCACAAGAGTGATGTAAGTAATGTTAAAGCTATGCTTAACATTTAAAATTAGGTTTACTTTAGTTTACTAAAGTTTAACCAGAGTATTGGCTTTAAGTGTTAAAAATTAACCGCCAATTATCAAAAAAACTAAATAATTATGCCAAGAAGTGTAAATTCAGTAGCATCCAGAGCAAGAAGAAAAAAGATGCTAAAGGCCGCCAAAGGATATTGGGGTCGTAGAAGTAATGTATGGACTGTAGCAAAAAATGCAGTTGAAAAAGGGTGGACGTATGCCTACCGAGATAGAAAAGTTAAAAAACGTGATTTCAGAAAGCTTTGGATTCAGCGTATTAATGCAGGAGCTAGAGAAGAAGGAATGAGCTATTCAGTATTTATGGGAAAAGTTAAAAAAGCAAACATCGAGTTAAATCGTAAAGTGCTAGCAGATTTAGCCATGAACCATCAAGGTGCTTTTAAAGCAATCGTTAAGAAATTGAAATAGTATAAAAAACTTACTATATTCGTAGCCCTTGAATTTCGATAACTATCGGGATTCAAGGGCTTTTTTTATTTAAATGTTACAATTATCAAAAAAATACTATTTTTTGCACTATTAGTTTTTTCTTCCCCATTCTTAGTTAAAGGTCAATTATACAACAACCCACCTCTTAAAGATTACTCTATAAAAATATGGTCAAATAATGAAGGGCTTCCTTCAAATAACTTATCACATATCATTAAAGACACAAAGGGCTACTTATGGATTTCTACTTTTAATGGTGCAGTTAGGTTTGATGGGAATGAGTTTAAAAAATTTGATACAAAAAATATTGATCAACTAGAAACGAGTGCTATCCGATCTATACTAGCCTTGCCAGATAGTTCTATGTACTTTTCAACAGAATCAAGCGGGCTTTTGCGTTACCATAGAGGTGTTTTTACCGCTCCTTTTAAAGATAGTGATCTTCCCAGAAACATTTTAACTACTTATAAAACACCAGATGGCAGGCTTTGGATTGGTACTGTGGATGCTGGGATATTTTATGTTGAAGACGGGGTATTGCATAAATACAACATTGAGGGACATGAAGATATGGCTATCAATGGTTTTACACTTGATTCTGATAATAATTTATGGGTTGCCTCGTCCAATATAGGTGTGATTAAGATTGGAAAAGATAATTATGAGTTGTTCACAGAAGAGCAAAACTTTGTAGCTAACGATGTATATTCTATTGAGTACTATGATGGTAAGCTTTATGTAGGTACACTAAGAGGACTTTTAATTTATTCAAATGGAAAATGGATCGAAGATAAAAGATTTAGCGACTTTGGTATTTATAAAATCATCCGTGATAAAAACGAAAATATATGGTTCGGCACAACTCTTGGACTTGCCAGGTTAGATAGGTTTAATTCCTTTGAGTTTTTAGGTATAGAAGATGGCTTACCGGCAAGAGCAATTAATGGGATAGTTATTGATGAAGGTAATAATGTGTGGCTTGCTACTTACCGAGGTGGTTTAGTACAGTTAAAAGAAAGCAGATTTAAGAACTTTACAGAACAGGATGGGCTAAGTTATAA
>JAMOMJ010000100.1 GCA_027067135.1 Cyclobacteriaceae bacterium | reverse complement strand
AGAATGTTTGCTAACCATATTAAGGGCGGAGATTGGGTGGAAGCATCTATAGATACAGCCATTCCGGATAGAGAACCAATTCCGAAAGTTGATATTCACAAAATGATGGTGGGCTTGGGGCCTGTTGTCGTATTTGGCTCAAGTAATTTTCCGTTGGCGTATTCGGTTGCTGGGGGTGATACGGCTGCCGCCTTGGCTGCTGGTTGCCCAGTAGTTGTAAAGGCACATCCTGCCCATCCTGGCACAAGTGCATTGGTAGGGCAAGCAATTTTTAATGCAGCTAAAAAAACGAATATGCCAGAAGGTGTATTCTCGTTGGTGTTTGATAATGGGTTTAAAATAGGTCAAGGGTTGGTAGAGCACCCAAACACTACAGCTGTTGGTTTTACAGGCTCTTTGGCTGGCGGTAGAGCTTTGTTTGATATAGCCAATAAACGACCAAACCCGATTCCTATTTTTGCCGAAATGGGCAGTACCAACCCGGTTGTGATATTGCCCGAAGCCTTAAAGGCTAGATCGGAGCAAATAGCAACTGATTATGCTGGTTCTATCACCTTAGGAGTGGGGCAGTTTTGCACCAATCCTGGTTTATTATTTGGTATTAAGGGTGACAGTTTAGATAGTTTTAAGGCTCAATTATCAACTGCTTTGGCTCAAACTAATCCTGATACTATGTTGCATAAAGGTATTGGAAAAGCTTTTGCCCAAAAGTCAAGTAATATGCTTAATGAATCTACCGTTCAATTACTTATCCAATCGGAAACTGTCTCTGAACAAGGGCAAGGAAGACCAACCGTTGCTCTCGCAATGGGAACTGATTTTATTAAAAACCCTGCCTTGCACGAAGAAGTGTTTGGCCCATTTTCAATGTTGGTAGAATGCGAAAATAGCGAAGAGTTAAATGAGTGTGTTAGCTCCTTAAACGGCCAGCTCACAGGAACCATTATCGGAGAGGGAAGTGATTTTCAAAACCATTCTGAAGTTATAAATTTAATGGAACAGAAAGTAGGACGATTGATTTTTAATGGCGTACCTACGGGTGTTGAAGTTTGCCCTTCTATGCATCATGGTGGACCCTTCCCGGCTACTACAGATGCTAGGTTTACAGCAGTGGGTATCCATTCCATTAAGCGATTTACCCGACCTGTAAGTTATCAGAATACACCCAATGAATTATTACCAAAAGCATTGCAAAATGAAAACCCTTTGCAAATAATGCGATTGGTTGATGGTAAATATTCAACCGAACCAATCTAATGGCAAGTACTTTCAAATGCATTGATGGCCATACCTGTGGTAACCCTGTTCGCTTGGTGCAAGAGGGTAGACCAGAATTGGTAGGAGCTTCTATGAGTGAGAAACGTCTCTATTTTTTGAAGGAATTCGATTGGATTCGTAAAGGCCTTATGTTCGAACCTCGTGGGCACGATATGATGTCGGGTAGCATTTTATATCCACCTTCCGATCCGCAAAATGATGTGGCGGTGTTATTTATTGAAACAAGTGGCTGCTTACCCATGTGTGGGCACGGAACGATTGGTGCCATTACCATGGCCATCGAAAATGGATTGATAAAACCAAAAGTAGAAGGTTTTGTAAGAATGGAAGCTCCAGCAGGTTTAGTGCAAATAGAATATAGAACCAATGGAGATAAGGTTACTTCGGTCAAGTTTCATAATGTGGCTTCCTATTTAGCATTAGAAGGGCTTGAAATTGATAGTCCATTAGGTGCTATAAAAGTTGATGTAGCCTATGGAGGTAATTATTATGCCATTATCGACCCTCAGGAAAATTTTAGAGACATGGCTGATTATACTGCAGATAAACTCATTGCGATGAGTAGAGAAATTAGAAAAGCGGTCAATAAAAAAGCTGAATTTATTCATCCATTAGATGCATCAATTAATGGATGTTCCCACGTAATGTGGACGGGAAAACCAACCAAAGAAAGTTCAACAGCCCGAAATGCTGTATTTTATGGAGATAAGGCCATTGATCGTTCTCCTTGTGGTACAGGTACTTCGGCTCGCATGGCTCAATGGTTCGCCAAAGGAAAGTTAAAAGTAGGCGATAAATTTATCCACGAAAGTATTATTGGAAGCCAATTTATTGGTAAAATTGAAGAAGAAAGTGAGGTGGGCAATTTTAAAGGAATCATACCATCCATTGAGGGTTGGGCAAAGGCTTATGGACGAAATAAAATTACCATTGATGAACAAGATGATCCTATGGCTTTAGGTTTTCAGGTGATATAAATTAACCGTCACTCTGAGGACTACGTCCGAAGAGTCTCTCAAAGAGCTCCTTCAGCCAGTCTTCAGGATGATAATTTAAATTAGCATGAAACACTACGATGTAATAATAATTGGTGGTGGCATAGTCGGCCTCAGTTCTGCTTACTATCTCGGTAAAGCAGGAAAGTCTGTGTTGGTATTAGAAAAAGGTGATGGAACCAATGGTTGCTCTTTTGGCAATGCAGGCTTCGTTTCCCCAAGTCACTTTGTGCCTTTATCTTCTCCTGGTATTATCTCCAAAGGCCTTAAATGGATGATGAGTTCTGATAGCCCATTTTATGTAAAGCTTCGTTTGGATGTTGGGTTGATGAAATGGGGCTGGCAGTTTATGAATCACGCAACTACAAAACACGTAGAAGATTCGAAACAATTATTAGTTGATTTATCTCTTTTAAGCAGAGAACTTCATAGTGATATTGCAAAGGAAAGTAATTTCCCTTTGCAAAACAAAGGGCTCATAATGCTTTGTAAGGAAGAAGCAACCTTAGCGCACGAAATTGAGCTGGCTAAACAATCGGTTGAACTTGGGATGGAAGCCAATGTGTATAATACGGCTGAACTAAAAGAATTAGAACCCAATATGAATATTGACGCTTTAGGTGGAGTGTTGTTTAAAGTGGATTCGTTTACAGATCCAGTTGGGTTTATGAAACATTTTCCTTCGTTGTTAAAGCAATTTTATGTTACCATTCAATATCAATCTGCAGCAGATGATTTCTCATTTAAAAATAAGAAAATAGAAAGTGTTTTTGTGGGAGATGAACAATATTCAGCAGATAATTTTGTACTAGCCACAGGTGCATTTGCTCCAGCCTTACTTAAAAAGTTAAAACTAAACTTATTGGTTGAAGCTGGTAAAGGGTATAGTGTAGATTGGACAAATCCAACTTCAACACCCTCTATGAGTTATATACTAGCTGAGGCCAGAGTGGCCGTTACTCCTTTTGCTGACCGAGTACGTTTAGCTGGTACAATGGAAATTGCGGGAATTAATGAAGAGGTAAATAAAACCCGAGCTAACGGTTTTCTAAAATCAATTCAAGAATATTTGCCTGATTACTCATTTGATAAGTTAAAAAATTTGCCTGTTTGGGCTGGCTTACGCCCTTGCTCTCCAGATGGTTTACCTTTTATCGGAAGGGCAGAGTCCTATACTAATTTAATCATTGCCACTGGCCATGCCATGATGGGTTTTACCTTAGGTCCAGTAACAGGTTTGCTGGTGAAAGAAATCATTGAAGAAGAAAGCACTTCGGTTGAAATTGATAAACTTTCTGCGAATCGGTACAATTGATTTTCGAAAGTGTCAATCTTGCGTTCCGATAGCTATCGGGAGGAACCTGAACGAA
>JAMOMJ010000099.1 GCA_027067135.1 Cyclobacteriaceae bacterium | reverse complement strand
CAATAACCACCTTTTTATGGCCACCATAGCGCTGCACAACCTGCCCTGTTGAAAGCTCCCACTTTCTTACTTCAAACCCAAGTTTTGATCGATACGCATATTTACCATCTGGTGATAGCTGCACATCATTTTTTAAGATTAGGAGTGAACTGGTATAGCTTTCCCAATACGAATTTGGATCAAACCCCAATCCATCCTCTGGCGGAAAGCTTAGGTAACCATAAAAAGAGGAGGCTTTTTTGCCCGATTTGGCATCCCATAAGGTAATAATATTGCTGTTATCGCCTGTTACCAACCAGCGGCCATCCGGGCTAAAATTGGCATCGTTAAATTGGTCAGACCTTCGTTCAACAATTTTATGGGTTAAGTCAATTCCGTATTTAGGAGATCGCTCTTTTTCATTACTATTAAGCGTATAAAGTTTCTTACCTTTTAACACATCCCACACAACTACTGAATCTTCATCTACCGAAACTAATAAGTTACCTTTTTGAGAAATGTTAAGTGCAGAAAAATTCTCTTCTGGTTCTGCCCAAAATGTTTTTAGCTCTCTATCTCCTTCAAACATTTTTAAACCCACATCTCGGGTTGCAATAATTACTTCATCGTGAGGAGTGGTAATCCCTTGCGTGATACAACCTCCACAAAAACCATCAATGGGGTTATATTCTTTTAGTAGTTCACCAGTAGAAAGCTCATAGATTTTAACCTTTCGGTTATCTAACCCTGTAATTAGCTTAGTGCCAATTGCATTGATAAACACGTTATCACGTGCCATTCGTGAGCCTTTAACAGAGTAAATAATGGAATCGAGTCGCGTGTCATATACATTAATATTCTCTCCAGCGCTGCCTACAGCTAAGTAATTTCCATCGGGGCTTAATGCCAATCTTAAAATATTCTCTTTCGGTTGATGATAATTCTTAATAATATTACCTGTAAGAACATCCCAAAAATAGATTCTGCCATCTTTTGAAGCAGAAATTAGCGTTTTATCATCAGGTGTAAAAAGTACATCATTTACTTCGGATTGATGTCCATTAAAAGTGCGCAGTTCTCTTCCTGAACTTACTTCCCATAGCTTTATAGTTTTGTCCTCGCTGCCCGAAACAATAAAGATGCCATCATAACTAAAATTAACAGATTTAACGGCTTTTGAATGCCCACGCTGTACAACTGTTTCTAGCACTTGTGCTTGAATTTGTACAAGGGATAGGTAGGCAAGTAAAAAATAACAAGTCTTAAAAAATTCACCTTTATACTTCATATTTGTTTGCGTTATTTTATGGGTTCTCTAATACCCACCCAAGTAAATCTCTTAATCACGTATTCTGGATTGGTGAATGATGCATTTCCTGCCGGGTTGCCTCCTGTAACATGAAAATCGGAGAAGCCTGCATGCTGGTTTACATAAATACCACCTGTAAGGTTAAAAGAAACAGGAGTAGCTGCCAACGACATCTCATCTGCTATCATTTCTTTAGTTTCGGCATCTGTAGTGTAGGCACCACAAGAAATGGCTCCATGCCCCTGTGCCATTTCTTTAGCTAATGCTACCGATTGCTTAGTATCTTCTGTTTTTATTAAAAGTGCAATAGGCCCAAATAATTCTTGGCTAAAATCTTCCTTATTTCCGGCATCTATTTCCAATACTAGAGGCGTGGCTGTTCGAGCATTTTTAAACATTGGATTTTCTACCTCTCCTGAAGTTAGCCATACCTTTCCTTTGCTATTGGCAGATTCATCTACTCTGATGCAAGTATTCTTATTTTGAATAGCTCCTAATACAAATGGGCCAGCTTTAGGGTTATCAATCAACCCTTGAATGTTATCAGCAAACTTTTGAGCAAACTCATCAAAGCTTACGATGCCATCTAGTGTTTTAATACCAGAAGCTGGAATATAAAAATTTTGAGGTGCTGTACACATTTGCCCTGAGTATAGAGATAACGAGAATGCCAAGTTTCCAATTACCTTATCAATATTTTCAGCCGAATCGATAATTGCAGAGTTGACCCCTGTTTTCTCCGTAAAAACAAACTTCCCTTTTAAATCTTCTAAATAGTTTCCAAAGGTTGAGTTACCTGTGTAATCTATAATTTTAACTCTTTTATCTTCGGCTAACTCTTTTGTAATCATATTACTAAAGCTATCTACGCCCAATTGACAAATATTTGGATTTAGCCCTTCTTCTTTCAATACTTTTTGAAGCTCTGCTACAAAAATAGCAATAGGCAATATCGCTCCTGGATGTGGTTTTATAATTACAGGATTACCCGTAACTAAACTAGCATACATACCAGGCACAGAGTTCCACGTTGGAAATGTTGAGCACCCAATTACTACCCCAATTCCTTTAGGAATAGCTCTCCATTCTTTGGCAAGCTTTAAATTATACTTGCCCATTGGCTTATCCCAAACCACAGATTCTGGAAAACGAGTAAGCTCTTCATAGCCCATCGCAATGGCTTCTAAAGCTCTATCTGCAGCGTGAGGCCCAGATGCTTGAAAGGCCATCATATAGCCCTGCCCGGTAGTATGCATGGTGGCGTAAGCAATTTCAAAAAAACGCTCTTTTACTCTTTCTAAAGATTCTACTAAAATAGCAGTTCTTTGATCAGCTTTTACTTTACGCCACTGGTGAAAAGCAGTATCTGCGTTTGAAATTAGTTCTTCAGAAGAATATGAAGGATATGAAATATTAAGCGGTTCTTGTAAATAAGGAGATTCTTCATCACCTATCCATTTATCCGAATTTCCTTGAAATAGCTCTTCAAACTTTTTACCTACTTGAGCTTGAAATGTCTTACGCCCATTTTTATCTGCTTCTTCGCCATAAATTTTGGGTGATGGATGCTCAGGGTACTGCGCAAAGAAGGTTCGCTCATGAATTGCTTGAATTGCCCTCTCAACGATAGGCATATGCTTAGATACTAATTCCATTTTTCTTGGTTTAAACAACTAAGATAAATGGAATTAACATGGATTTAAATAAGTTAGTAGTAAAATATTATATAAAGACATATTTCACTACTTCACAGGAATTATTCCCTGCTAATTATAACTAGTGTTAAGTCAAGTGTACTGTGTCGTATAAGTTGCCGATATTTTTGGGCTAGACAATGCAAAAAATATGCCCATAGCCGTAGCTACGGAAATATTTTTTAAAGAAGTATAGGGCAAAAATGTCAAAGCTTGGTTCGGCTAAAGTATGCTTGACTTGACACTAGTTATTAGGTATAATAATTTCTCTTTTAATAAGCTCAGCCACCATATCTCTGGCATACGAATTAGCAAAATTCTCGATAGAAGAAGGATCTATTGTTTCTGTTTGAGCAGACCAAACCAATTTACCTGTTTCAACATCCCAAAGGTTCGTTTCAATATACACATACTGAGTAGATTCGTAATGGCCGGGCTGATACACATTGCCATACATATAAGGGTAGTAAGAATAGAAAGACCCGTAATATCCATAGGCCATTGGTTGGTAGTACCCTGAGCCCTCTACATAACGTGTTTTTTCCTTCTTGTCAATTAACCCCATGGTTAGCACACCATCAAATCCATTCTTTTTAAGAATTGCTTTAGACTCTTCAATGTCGTGAGGTAACGCTTTTCTATTTGGAGGAGCTATGTCAGAGCCT
>JAMOMJ010000098.1 GCA_027067135.1 Cyclobacteriaceae bacterium | reverse complement strand
AATTACATTTTCCGACTGGAGCATTGTGTGCCGTAGCGACATCTACACAATACGAAGCTTTATCTCTACTCAAAGAAGTATTAGGTGAAAAATGTGTGTTAGGGTTTCATCCACTATTTGGGCCAACAGTAAAAAACACGTATGGTCAACTTGTCGCCCTATGTGATTACCGTAAAGATTGTTATTTACATGACTCACTAAGAGGATTGTTAGTAAAGTCTGGACTGCAGATTTCAGTTCTTAGTGCTAAAGAACATGACAAATATATGTCTTATGTTCAGGTGCTTACCCACTTTATATTGTTATCATTTATGGATCTAATTTCCAAGGAAGAGTTTTCTCTTGATGATCTAATAAAAGTAAAAACTCCTCCTTTTCAGTTATTGAGCGCCTTTGCTTCTAGGATGTTACTGGGATCACCTTTAACCTACGCCTCAATTCAGGATACCGACCAAGCAAAGATGGTTAGAGATAAGTTAATTGGAAGAATGATAAAGCTTAATGAGTGTTTTGATTCGTCTGATGTGAATAGGATGAGCAATAGAATAGAAAATATTAAAGCCCCATTCTCTGGGCCTTTGCTAGAGGAGTTATCTCAATTCTCGATTTTATCTGTAAATGCTGTTCAAGAGTTAGAGAAATGATTCTATGAGAGACAGTACTTTCGTAAACACAAGACTGGGTGAACAGTTTTGTAGGCTGGTAAACAATGAGCAAAGCATGAGAATGTCTATGAATTAGCCAAAGCGAGGAACCCTGGACGCTGGTCTGGAAATACACGAGACAGGAATCCGGTAAGCGACGTTACTCTGAACCCAGAGAGGAAAGAAGTAGCTTGATTAAATGAGGCAACAACTACCTTGTAAAACACCATATTGTCACTGTGCTAAACCCTATGAATTTAGATGCAGACATCCTTGAAGAATGGGTTCCCAGGTTCATACTTTCTGTGAAACCGAGTGAACTTCCCGAAAAATAGGCGCTAACCCCGAGTTATATAAACGATTTAAATATCTGGTACAGGTTGTGGATTACGATGTTTATCTAATAAAACATAGGTTAGCATGGCTTCTCCAACCTTGACTTTAGCGTCACCCATGCGATTGCGATCAGCAAACACTTTAACGGTTACGTTAAGTGAGGTGCGTTTTACCTTCATTACCTTAGCGTAACAAGACACGAGATCACCAACATATACTGGTTTAAAGAAGACAAATTTTTCGATAGCAACAGTTACTACTCGCCCCTGAGCTCGTTTGGTGGCAACTATATTGCCCGCTATATCTACCTGCGCCATTATCCAACCACCAAATATGTCACCATCAGAGTTAGTATCTGCTGGCATAGCCAAAATACATATAGTGGGTTGTTGGTCTGTTTGTATATTTTCCATAACAATTGCCTGCCTATTCAGAGTAATACTATCCCCCCTTTCTTATGACTTATCTCAATTGTGGCCATTAGCGATAATAATTTTTAGCTCATTCACTTACATATCACGTGTATTGTACTGCCACCACATTTCATAATGATACTGGTTTTTGAAGAATCAATTAGAAATTTAGTACAGCTAGCCAAATAATCCGTTTAGTGTATACATCACAAAGGCAATGCATCTTCATTAGAAGCATTTTCAACTATTACAATTAATCATTAGTAGAAGGTAATATTTTTCTGATATCAACAAACTCCCCACTTTTTATCATAAAATCACTAGGCGAACTAATTACGCTGCATATATCAATCGCTCGTTGAGCAGCTGAAACCATGTAGCCTTCGGTTAGTGCTCTTTGCTGTAATAATTTCAGCTCTGCGAATTTTGCGGTCTTCTCACTAAAACTCACTTGCCTTGAAAGACTGGTATTAACATTACACAAACCTAGAACTGCAAAAAACACATCTGGGTTCTCCTCAGCATATACTCCTGCTAGTGCGGAAAGTGCGGCTTTCGACAAACTATATGGGAGTGTACCTGATCTAAATCTCAGCCCGGCCATGGAAGCAGAAATAACGCACATTCTTGGATGATGCTTTGATGATAAGACTATATCCAGAAGTAATTTATTTGCCAACACATTTACAGCTAGCACATGTTGAATTTCCTCTAGCGTAAAATCTTCACATTTTGCTGGTACATTTCCGCTAACTCCAGCATTCAAAAACAAAACATCGATACCTTCTGATAACAGATGAGAAAAACCTCCGGTAAACAGCTCTTCAAAGTTAGTTAACGAGGATAAATCAAATTGCTTAAAATGGAAGTTTTCATGTTCCATATAAAAGTATGGGGTGCGCCTAGATACACCATAAACAGCACTTCCCTCTTTAAGATAAAGAGCAGCTAAAGCCTCTCCGATGCCGCTACTAACTCCAGTGATTAATATATTACCCATTATCTACACCAGATGTAATGGGTACATTTATAATCGATACGTCGATATTCCACATTAACCATACTTATCAATTGTTTATTCCCCCCAAAGAAGACAAGCCAAGACAGTTAAGTATTGAGTGCACTCCTAATTGAAGACAACGTACGTCGCCTTATCAACCCGCTGGCTAGCCGTATTCCGAGCCAGTATGGGGTAAACAAAACCTTTGTTTGAAAGTCTGGACAATCCACAAACGTTTCCGTCCGTAAAGTGTTGCTTCCATCTGGGTATTCAATAACCTGAAATCTCACAACTAGCTTAGAGACTCTCTGACGATAAAATGACACAAACTCCTGAGCATCAGATATGTCAACAATACCAAGATCAGGACGCCAAAAACGCCCTACCAAGCCAAGGGATAATTCATGACTATTTTTCTGAAGCAACGTAAAAGTATCAAATCCAAAAGGGGCTGAATCAACATAATTGAATTCCTTTCGAAAAATGTTGATTGCCTTTTTAGGTAACTCACGAATCGTTAATAATGCATCAGCAACCTTATCAGCCCGCATATCAAGTGTAGATACGGCTTCTATGATTTCATTTGGCCCTGCATTTATGGCTCCCGACTCGTGAACTTCGTAAAAATTATGATTAGGAAGAAACGACGAACCACCAACCCAGCTTTCACTCTCTTTATCCGAAACAAATCCAAGTCTATATTTCATATTAATTGTCCAGTGCATTTCAAACAAAATGTACTATTTACACCTCACCACTTGGTACAAAGTTGATCAATTTGTGCATGACATGCCCTAAGTGTGGCCTGCGCCAGTTCCGGAGCTTCTTCTCTATTACCCACTGGAATTACAGAGAAGTCTGTCACACCCATAAATCCATAAGTGCAAGCAACAGTAGGTGTTAAAAAATCGTAATCGGCAAAATCCGATCCTGGAGAATAGTCCCCAGCTGCAGTCCACAGTAGCAATAATTTTTTTCCTTCCGGGAGTAATGGGCCATGACCTTCTTCAGCTGAAAAACTGAATGTTTCTCCTTCTCTAACAATATTATCGATATAAGCTTTCAAGTTCCACGGTATAGAAAAATTGTACATTGGGGTGGCAATAATAATATGACTCGCTCTACGCAGCTCATCAATGTACTCATCTGATTTTGCCAACTTCCTGCGCTGATCTTCTGTTCGCTGACCAGCAGTCGCAATGTTAGCTTCTACCCATTCTTGATCAGGCCCTTCAACATCATCAGGACTAACACCACGAGAA
>JAMOMJ010000097.1 GCA_027067135.1 Cyclobacteriaceae bacterium | reverse complement strand
ATGGAAAAAGCTAAAGATAAAGACGATCCTTTCCGATTAATGGGCTTTGGCCACAGAGTATATAAAAACTTTGACCCTCGCGCTAAAATAATTAAGAAAGCGGCTGATGACGTGTTAGCTAAACTAGGCGTTAACGACCCTATTCTTGACGTTGCCAAAGGCTTAGAAGAAGTTGCCTTAAAAGACCCATACTTTGTAGAAAGAAAGCTTTATCCAAATGTTGATTTCTATTCTGGCATTATTTACCGTGCATTGGGCATTCCTACTGAAATGTTTACCGTAATGTTTGCCCTGGGTCGTTTACCAGGCTGGATTGCTCAGTGGAAAGAAATGAGAGAAAATGGAGAGCCTATTGGTCGTCCTCGTCAGGTGTATGTGGGTAGTAACGAAAGAGACTACGTACCTATGAGCAAACGATAGATTTAGTAGATATAACTATTTTGGGTTGTTGAGTTGTCATATATCTTTGGCTACTCAACAACTTTTTTTATACAAATAAGATTATGGCAACCCAACAAGAATTTGAACAAGCAGCAATTCGATCAAAAGAACTAACCAAGCGCCCAAGTAACGAAGACTTACTTAAATTATACAGCCTCTATAAGCAAGCAAGCGAAGGAGATGTAACAGGAGAGCGGCCTGGAGGGTTTGATTTTAAAGGAGCTGCCAAGTACGATGCATGGGCATCAATAAAAGGAATGTCAGGAGATGATGCTATGGAACAATATGTATCTTTAGTAAATAATCTTCACGCCAACGAATAATGAAACTATTTTATCAACCCGATATTATGAAAGGGGCTTACTTCTTAACCGAAGAAGAGTCAAAGCATTGTATTAAAGTACTCCGGCACACTGCGGGAGACCGCTTGGATGTGGTTGATGGAACAGGCACAAAGTTTAAAGTAAGAATAACAGAAGCTCATCCTAAAAAAACATGCTTCGATGTAATTGCCCACCAGCGTAAGGAAGAACTCCCCTACTACATTCATATTGGCATTGCACCCACTAAACAAATTGAGAGAACCGAATGGTTTTTAGAAAAAGCCATTGAAATTGGAGTGGATGAAATCAGCTTCTTTTTTGGTCGACATTCGGAACGTAAGAATATCAACTTAGAGCGTATGCAGAAAAAGGCCATTTCTGCTATGAAGCAATCCTTAAAATACCAATTGCCGATCATAAAGCTCTATCAAGATTTACCGAGCTTAATTAGCCATATTCCAGAAAATCAGAAAAAATACATTGGATTTGTAGATTTTGATAACCCGTTACAATTAAAAGACGCAGCCCAAACTAAAGAGAATTCAATTGTGTTAATAGGCCCTGAAGGAGATTTTAACGAAGAAGAGCTTGAGTTAGCAATGAACAAAGGGTTCAAAAAAGTAAGCCTTGGCTCCAGCCGCCTCCGAACAGAAACAGCAGGGCTGGTTGCCTGCCATACGTTAAATTTAATAAATAATTAGGGTTAAATTTCGCCTCTTTCTATTGCGATCTGATTATGTGTATATAATTTACTATATTTGTGTACACATT
Source organism: Cyclobacteriaceae bacterium (assembly GCA_027067135.1). Taxonomy (GTDB): domain Bacteria; phylum Bacteroidota; class Bacteroidia; order Cytophagales; family Cyclobacteriaceae; genus JAKISE01. The sequence goes on along the minus strand of JAMOMJ010000097.1, from coordinate 2,697 downwards.
ATTTTTAATAATTATGCACAAACGAACCAACATTGAACTAGATGTAGAATTACTAAATCAAGCCTTAAAAGCTACAAACCTAAGTACCATTAAAGAGGTAGTCCATTATTCGTTAAGAGAAACTATAAAAATGAGCCAGCGTAAAAATTTGCTTAAATTAAAAGGAAAGGTAAAATGGGATGGTAACTTAAACGAAATGCGCAAAGTATGAAACAAGCAATACTGGTAGATACTAGTGTCTGGATCAACTTCTTTAATGGCATAAACAGCCCTCAGGTTAATATTCTTACATCATATATTGAAGATGAAAACCCCATCTATGTAAACCCAACTATTATACAAGAAGTGCTGCAAGGAGTTAGGAGTGATCAACAATACAAAAAAATCAAAGAGAGTTTACTTGCTTTAAATGTATTAAACGAAGATGCATTAAAAATGGCTATTTCATCGGCTAAACTATATCGTTCACTAAGAAAAAAGGGAATAACTATTCGTAAAAGCAATGATTGCTTAATTGCACAACATGCTATTATGTATAACCTCCCCATCCTTCATCAGGATCGTGATTTTGATTTAATTTTAAAAAATTATTCCTAGTAATTATCAAACTACAATTATGTAATTGACAACATATTGCTGATAATTGTACATTCTTAATTGATAATTCTTACCTATGGTTTTAAATTATATTTGGATAGCCTTTTTCCTCATTGCTTTTATAATAGGGTTAGCAAGGCTTATTTTTCTGGGAGATGTCGATATTTTTCCTGTTATGTTCAATAGCATTATGGAATCGGCAAAAACAGGGTTTACGATTTCGTTAGGCCTAACCGGAGCGATGACCTTATGGCTTGGCATTATGAAAATTGGTGAAAACGGTGGCATTGTAAAAATATTTTACAAGATTACAGGTCCACTTCTGCGTAAACTTTTCCCAAGCCTGCCAGCCGATAGCAATGCCTTTGGCCCTATGATTATGAATGTATCGGCTAATATGATGGGTTTAGATAATGCAGCCACTCCCCTAGGGCTTAAGGCTATGGAGGAAATGCAAGTACATAACCCCAATAAAGACACTGCTTCGGATGCTCAAATAATGTTTTTGGTATTAAACACCTCTGGACTCACCATTTTACCCATTAGCGTAATGGTGGTTCGGGCCCAAATGGGAGCGGCAGACCCTTCTGATATATTTATACCTACTTTGTTAGCTACTTATTTTGCCACCCTGGCTGGCATTATCATCGTTTCTATTTATCAAAAAATAAACCTCTTTAATAAAGTAATTTTAGGCTATTTAGGCACATTAACATTGCTTATAGCTGGTTTCATTTGGTATTTAAGCCAACTACCACGTGAGGAAGTTTCAACTATTTCTGCCGTTGCCAGTAATCTAATTTTATTCTCCGTCATTATAAGTTTTATCCTGTTGGCGGTCTCCAAGAAGATAAATGTGTACGAATCATTTATAGATGGAGCCAAAGAAGGTTTTTCAATAGCCATCAAAATTATCCCTTACCTAGTAGCTATGTTAGTGGCTGTGGGTGTGTTTAAAACCTCGGGAGCATTAACTTATATGGTAGATGGTGTTAAATGGGTGGTTATTGCCACAGGCATAAATGCTGATTTTGTAGATGCCTTACCAACCGCATTTATGCGCCCGTTAAGTGGTGGTGGTGCCAGAGGAATGATGATTTCTACCATTGATACCTTTGGTGTTGATTCTTTTGTAGGCAGACTTTCAAGTGTAATGCAAGGCACCACAGAAACCACTTTGTATGTAATTGCTGTATATTTTGGTGCAGTTAATATTAAAAGAACACGATATGCCATAACTGCTGGCTTATTTGCAGATGCGGTGGGCATTATTGCAGCCATTCTAATCTCCTATATGTTCTTTCATTAATAGAGAAAAAATCACCTCATAATCAAGTTCAATATTCAATTTAAAGTACCTTAGTGGGCACTACTAACAAAACTAAAAATGAAAAACCTCCTTATCCTTTTTCTATCAGTTTTTCTTATTATCAGTTGTGAACAAAAAGAGTATTCAACTCAATCATCTCTAGATGTGATTAATGGAAGCAAAATAGCTGAACATATTAAGGTCTTGTCGTCAGACGAATATGGTGGACGAATGCCGTTTACCGAGTCAGAGACAAAAACCATAAACTATTTAAAATCACAATTTAAAAGTATTGGAGTAGAACCGGGTAATGGAGAATCCTACTTCCAAAAAGTACCAATGGTAGAAATTGAAGCCATTGATATGTCTCCATTAAAAATAGTAGGAAAAGGATTTAGCAAAGAATATACCCATAAAACTAACTTTGTTGCCTTAACACGAAGAGTAACTGAATCTATTTCAGTAGAAAATTCTGAGCTTGTATTTGCAGGCTATGGGGTAGTAGCTCCAGAATATAACTGGAATGATTATAAAGACTTGGACGTAAAAGGAAAAACTGTGTTGGTACTTGTAAACGACCCGGGGTTTGGAACCGATGATAATGTATTCTTTAAGGGGAATGCGATGACCTATTACGGCCGTTGGACTTATAAATACGAAGAGGCTGCTCGACAAGGTGCCACAGGTATCATCATAGTTCATGACCCAAAGCCAGCTAGCTACCCTTGGGGCGTAGTAGAAAACGGCTGGACAGGTGCTAACTTATACCTAAAAGCAGAGGATAATAATGA
>JAMOMJ010000096.1 GCA_027067135.1 Cyclobacteriaceae bacterium | reverse complement strand
CGGTGTGCATTTGAAGGATGGATAAGTTTAGAAGTAGCCAAAGAAATGTTTACAGCAGCAGGAAAGGAAGATTATGACTTTACACAAGATGCAAAAAGTAGAGACTTCAAAGCTTTTCCTATGAATTTAGCTGTTAATGTCGCATTTAATAATACCACCAACTTTTCCGAATCAAATAATGTGGCTGGTTTAATTAAAGGAAGTGAGAAGCCAGATGAAATTATTATTTACTCGGCACATTGGGACCATTTAGGAACAGGAATACCAATCGATGGTGACTCCATTTACAACGGAGCCATTGATAATGCCTCAGGAACCGCTACCCTACTAGAAATAGCTAGGGCATTTAAAAATAACGAACAACCCAAGCGTTCAATATTGTTTTTAGCTGTAACAGCAGAAGAGCAAGGCTTATTAGGCTCTGCTTATTATGCAGAAAACCCCATTTATCCTACTGATAAAACAGTAGCGGTTATTAATATGGATGCCTTAATGGCCATTGGAGAAATGAAGGATTTAACAGTGGTTGGGCATGGCCAATCGGAGTTAGATGATATTGCCGAAACGTTTGCTACTCAACAAGGCCGATATATTATTCCAGACCCTGAGCCAGGCAGTGGGCATTTCTTTCGTTCCGATCATTTTAGCTTTGCAAAAGTGGGCATTCCTGCCCTTTACGCTGCTGGCACCCACGAACATATAGCCAAGGGTGTTGAATATGCCAAAGAAAAATTTGAGCATTATGTTGCTAATGATTACCACCAACTTTCAGACGAATATTCTGATAATTGGGATATGAGTGGAATGGTGCAAGATGGCACGCTCTTTTATCAAATTGGAGATAAATTATCGAGTGATATAAACCTTTGGCCTAAATGGAAAAAAGGATCGGAGTTTAAAGCAATAAGAGAAAAAAAATAAAGTTAATTACTTGCAACTTTAACCTATTTTTATTGACCTTACTTTCGAATGAGTCTTACCCTTAGTGAATTCGAGCAGCTATTTGACCGATATTTTGAGTCAATTAAAAACTTTGTTTATTTTAAAACAGGCAATACCTCTGCTTCAGAAGATATCGTGCAAGAAACATTCATCAAATTATGGGAACGAAAGTCTGAAATAAAAGTAAAAACGGTTGCTAGTTTACTCTATACCATTGCTTCTAACTTGGCAAAGAATCATCTTAAACACCAAAGCGTAGTGTTTAATTTTGCCAATAAACAAAAGATTCATTCCTATGCAGAAACGCCACAGCAAGTATTAGAAGAACAAGAGTTTGGGAAGAAATTAGAATTGGCTCTGGGCAGTTTATCAGAAGCACATAGAACAACTTTTTTAATGAATAGAATTGAGCAAATTACGTATTCAGAAATCGCAGTAAGGCTAAATATAAGCGTAAAAACTGTAGAAAAAAGAATGAGTATAGCACTTAAACATTTATATAAAGAATTAGGATATAAACTCTAATTTCACTCCCTATTGACAAACTTTATTTTCCAATATTTTTATAATAATTGCTTAAGCCTCCGTTTTAAAGTTCATCCGATTATATTAGTAGGTGAAATGCAATTAAAGGTTAAAATTATACTGTTTTTAATAGTAATCAGTCTCTCAACTGTTGCTCAGCACCAAAGCAATTTAACCTATATTTCTGTCCAATTTACAAATATATCGCTCAGTGCCGCACTTTCTAGAATTACTGATAAGTACCATGTACCCATTGCCTTTAATACCAAGGAGGCGGATAAATTTATTGTCTCTGCTGATTACAAAAATATGGAGATTAAACAAGTTTTGAAGCACCTTACATCCATTGCACAAATGGACGTTGCAAAAATAAATGAAGTGTTTGTTATTAAGCCTTCTAGTAAAACAACCAAAATTAATATCCTAAGTATATCCGCTAAGGTAGAAGACTTATGCTCGGGAGAGCCTCTACCCTATGCGCTAGCAAGCATCCCAAACTCCAAGTTATTTGCTACCACTAACCGGCAAGGAATATTTAGCTTAATAGATATTCCAGATACAGCAATGGTACTACTTAGTTATTTGGGTTATAAAGACACACTTGTTACTGCAAATAAATTAAACTCCACAATTAAGCTCCGGCCTGACCCGAGCCTACTCAAAGAAATTATCGTAAAAGATCAAGGTTCTAATACAATACAATATGGAGAAGAAACAAGTAAAATAACATTTAACCCGGCTGCATTAGACAGGTTACCCGTGCTAGGAGGAAATGACGTATTTAGAACTTTACAACTATTGCCTGGAATAAGTGGTACCAACGAAACCTCTTCGGGCCTTGTGGTACGTGGCAGTTCGCCAGACAAAAATTTGGTATTATTAGATGGATATTCACTTTATCACGTAGATCATTTCTATGGCATCTATAGTGCCTTCAACTCTAAAGCAATAAAAAGTATCCAAATGTACAAGGGGAATTTCTCGGCCAAATATGGTGGACGTTCCTCAAGTGTAATGGTGCTTACAGCAAAAGATGGGAACAGGCGTAAATTTTCTGGTGATATAGGTGTAAATTTTGTAGATGTTAATGCAGTTTTTGAGCTTTCTCTTTCTAAAAAGTTAACTGTAGTAGCTGCAGGAAGAAGGTCTATTACGGATGTGGTAGAAAACTACCTTTTTAGGGAGCTCTTCGATAAAGCCGTGGTTAATTCAGGCGATGTAAACAATGTTAACAGCTTAGACTATAAAGAGTTAAACCCCAATTTTAGCTTTGGTGATTTTAACTTAAAATTGAACTATCGCCAAAGTGAAAAAGACAATTTCACGCTTAGTTTTTATTCTAGCAACGATAATTTAAGTTATGAATACATTCAGAACATTGAAGACTTTGTTGAATACACCACTTCTGAAAGCAGTAGATGGGGCAATTTGGGCTTAAGTGGTATTTGGTCTAAACAGTGGAATAAAAAAATGAGCACCCAAGCACAGGTAGCCTTTTCATCTTATTACAGCAATACCAAGCTAGAAGATACTTATGTATTTAATGACACGTTGGGCTTAGCAGATGAAGAGTACTTACAAGCTCAAAACAATAATGTAAATGATTTTACCATTAAAATTGATAATCAATTTCAAACTTCTAAAAACTCCATTTTATCATTTGGCATTGCCAATACCTTAAATACAATCAACCTTTCTTCCATTTTAGACGATGAGGTTTTTCCTGTTTTTAATCAAGAAGGAAATCAATTTCAATTTTATTCAGAATACAGCCTCTTTATAACTCCAAAAGTTGAGACCAGACTTGGACTAAGAGGTAATTATTTTAATTTAACTAACCACCTTTATTGGGAGCCAAAAGTCAATTTTAAATATAATATACTGCCATGGATGAACCTGAAAGCATCTTGGGCTATTAACAACCAAATGATTTCAAGAATTTTGAGGCTTGATCTTTTCACCAGCAATCCTGATTTTTGGATTTTGGCTGATAAAGATATTCCTGTGATAAACTCGAGCCAATGGGCAGGTGGTGTACATTTAGATTTTAATATTGCCAGCATTGATATCGAAGCTTTTATTACCAACACGTATGATGAAGTTGAATATTTGCCATCATTAAGGAATTTTGATGTGGAAGATAAAAGCCAAGAGCAACTGTATGCAACAGGCAATACAGAAACCAAAGGCTTGGAAGTTTTAATTGAAAAGGGCGTTGGTAATTACTCTGGTTGGATTAGCTACACATTAAGCAACTCGTTAAATTATTTTGATGGATTAAATGATGGTAAACCTTTCCCATCAAGGTTTGATCAACGACATGAATTCAAAGTTGTAAACATGTACAATTATAAAAAGTGGAATTTTTCACTTATATGGATTTATGGCTCAGGAAAGCCTTATTCTTCTCCTGAAGGTAGTTACTCGCTTTCAACATTAGATGGGTCAAGTATTAATAATATTGCTTATTCATTAATAAATAACGAGCGTCTCCCCGATTACCATCGACTGGATTTATCCTCTACCTATAATTTTAAATTAGGTAAAACAAAGGCCAAAGTAGGGCTTTCCATTTTTAACTTGTACAATAGAAAAAATATAAAGTATAGGAGGTTTAGTAAAATAACATTTGATGAAGACGGTAACCTGCTAAACAATGACAAATATGTTGTAACCGATGTGTTATTACTAGGTGTAACACCAAGTGTATTTTTTAACTGGAGTTTTTAATTATGAAAAAAGTACTGCAATCCATACTATTTTTAGTTGCTGTTTCTTGTGCCTCACTGGAATCTCCAGATAGTTCATTGGTCGTTGAAGCCTATATTTTCGAAAATAAACCCATTAAAAACATTAAACTCAACACTGTTAGTTCCATTAATGACAATGCTAGTGGTGAACAAATTATGAATGTTGAAGTGTATATTCAAAATAATGGAATCAGACACCAACTGGTACAATCCGCAACAGATGGAACTTTTTCTGCCAGCTCAAGCTTAACTATTAAAGCCGGAGAGGATTATGAACTACTTATTTTTTATAACGACCTAGAAATCACAGCTCAAACAACAGTCCCTCCTACTCCAAAAAAATTATTAGCCAATAAAGATACCTTAAACAGGAGTTCTTCTTCTGATTTTATTAGAACAACATGGAATAACCCAGACTCACTATGGCACTTAGGTGTAATAAGCAATCTTGACCCGGCCTCTAAAGAATTTCCATTTAATAATTTTTTTAGCGTTCCTACCAGAGGAAACCAATTGGAAGTTTCTTCAAATAATGTAAGTATTGCTGGCGATGCCCAATTTATCCTTTATGGCATAACGGAAGAATATCAAAAATTATATCGAATATCAAGCTCATCTATAGGCTCCACCAATGCAGGAAATATATCGAATGGGTTTGGCATATTTGCAGCCTTTAGTAGCGACACATTAAATATTTATATAAAAGAAAATTAAGCGAAAAAATCGGTAGGGTTTTAAACAGAACAATTGTATAATAGTAAGAAGAACGATATTATGATGAACAAAGAACTTGATAATAAAATTAGCCAAGTATTATCAGGCTGGGGTACTCCTTCAATTAAATCCAAAAACACTATTTGGCTTGAAGTTGCAGGCGAAATTAATACAGGCACAAAACCTCTGCATACCTATAGTAGGTGGAGATGGGTTGCGGCTGCCTGTATATTTGCAATTGCTGCTAGTTTTGGAGCATACAATGTGGCTCAAGTAGAGGTTATTTCTAATCATCAAGCAGTAAATCTTAATTTACCAGACGGATCCATTGTAAATTTGAATGTTGAAAGTAAGGCTTCTTATAATAAAATTGGCTGGCTATTTAATAGGTCGGTTTCACTTACTGGTGAAGGTTTTTTTACCGTTAAAAAAGGAGAAAAGTTTAGTGTTATCACAAAGAATGGAAATGTAGATGTACTAGGCACATCGTTTAATGTACTAGCCAGAGATAAAAAATTTAGAGTTGAGTGTTTTACAGGCCGAGTTAATATTACTACGTCTAGTAGTAGTACAGTAATTACTAAGGGTGAAGTTGTAACGCAATCATTAAGCAAAAAACTTATAAAAGAAATTATAACCCAGCCAGATGTTCAACCTAATTGGCTTACTGGGGATTATTCGTATAAAAATAAGGACCTATCTACTGTACTAAATGATATTTCAGACCATTTTGGCATTGATATTAGTACTAGTAATAAAATTAATAAATTAAGCTTTACAGGAGCTTGGAACAAAACAATGACTTTAGATGAAGTACTTAAAATTGTGTGCTTACCATTTAATTTAGAAGCTTCTACAGGCGACAGTAAAACATATAAGTTATCGCAGAAAAGTAATTAATTTTTTGATTTCGCTAAAGTTATAAATTCCTTTCTGTAGGTTACTCAACCAAACCTACATTCCACTCAAAATGGCGACCTGTTACACATTCTATTTAAATGTTTGGCAAAAAAGGACGATATTCGAAAGAATATGAACAGTTTATTTAGAGATAAACAATTTATCAACCTACTTTTTTCTTTTATTATCCTTTTTCTAGCTGAGGGTGTCTTATCAGAAAAATGTATTGCTCAATCAAAAATTGATAGTTTAAAAGAACTCTTACATAAGGATTTAAACACAGAGGAAAATATTCGAGTACAAATTGAATTAGCCAATGAGTATTTATCAATAAACCCTCTAAAAGCGGAAGAGTATTTATCACAATTAGAAATTGCCATAGACTCGAATAGTACCAAAGAAATTATTATTGAATATTTACTGGTTAAAAGTAAGAAGGAACGACAGGAAGGAAATTATAAACAAGCCAAAATAACGGCCTTGAAAGCTTTAGAAATTACCAATAGCTATAGCAATACGTTAAAGTATAAAGCTAACATATATAACTCGTTGGGTTTAATAGAAGATGACGATTCCAATATTGAAACTGCCATTAATCACCAATTAAAAGCTCTTCGATTTGCAGAAAATTTAGATAATTCAGATTTGCTGGCTAGTATTCTGGCAGATATTGGACGAGCCTACCTTTACCTTTCTGAATATGATATCGCTAAATCATATTTTCAAAGAGCCATTTCAATTAAAGTAGCAAGTAATTCTAACGACATAAAATTAGCCGCCTATTATACCAATTTAAGCAATTGTTTAGATGCAGAAGCAAAGTATGATAGTTCTTTGCTGTATTTGGATAATGCGATACAAATAAACTTACGTAATAAAAATATTGTAAAGCTTATTACTTCTTATAATAACAAGGCATATACCCTTTTGTTAATGAAACGTTATGCAGAGGCCGAAAAAATTATACAATTAGCTCTCCAATTAGCTAATTCTAAAGAGGTGATAGAAGCAGAAAAAATGTACCCCTACAGTACATACGCAGAAATATTAATAGCTCAAAATAGAATTAATGAAGCAAGTTCTATGCTTGAGAAATCCGTGGAGCTTAGTAAAAAATATAATGATCTTTACCTTGCTAAATATAATTTGGATTTACTCTATAATATTTACCTTAAAAAAGAAAATTACCAACAAGCACTCGCCTATTTTAAACAAAAAAGCATTGTAAAAGATACTATTTACAATGTTAGCAGTAGAAAAGAAATTGAAAAATTAGCGTTAGAATACGATACTGAAAAGAAAAACAAAGCGATTGAGCTATTGAATAAAGAAAATGAGATAAACGCTATTAAATTAAAGAAAAGCAATCAGTTAGTTCTTGCTTTTTTAATGGTTGCTATCCTTTCAGTATTAGTTGTTTCCCTTTTATGGTTGCATCAAAAAAATAAAAGAAAAACAGACAAAATCATTAAAGAGGCGATGCAACGGGGTTTCGAGAAGCAACTGGCTAACTCTGAATTACAAGCATTACGTGCTCAAATGAATCCTCACTTCTTATTCAATTGCTTAAACTCAATCAACAGCTTTATTATAAAAAATGAGCAGGAAAAAGCATCAGAATACCTTTCTAAATTCAGCAAACTTATTAGAAGGGTACTTAGCAATTCAAAATCATCTAAAGTAACTTTAGCAAATGAGTTAGAAGCCTTAGAACTATACATCGAATTAGAGGCACTAAGATTTAATGAGAAGTTTAGCTACAAAATAAGTGTAGACTCCGAAATAGAAACAGATTATATAGAAATTCCTCCTCTCATAATTCAACCTTATGTAGAAAATAGTATTTGGCATGGATTAATGCATAAAACTAATGGTACTGGTGCTCTGAATATAGATATTAGAAAAGAAGAGGAAGCCTTAGTTTGTATTATTGAGGACAATGGTATAGGAAGAGAAGCTGCCAAGCAGGTAAAAAGTAAGACAGCTATAAAACGGAAGTCGTATGGAATGAATATTACAAAAGAAAGACTTCAATACATTAACTATAACAATGGCCATAATGGTAAAAAGGAGACTACAAATATTGATGTAATTGATTTGAAAGATGAGGCTGGTAACCCAACTGGTACAAGAGTGATGATTAAGATAAAAGCTGAAAAATAAACCCTAAATGAACATAAGGAGCATAGTTTTAGATGATGAATTACATTGCACCGACACATTGCGATGGCAACTTGAAAAATATTGTCCAAGTATTAACGTGGTAAAGGTATTTAATTCATCCAAAGCTGCCTTATCCTATATTAAGTCTAATTCTATTGACTTACTCTTTTTAGACATTGAAATGCCCGAAATGAATGGCTTCGAGCTACTTAACAGGATAAGTAACTTAAACTTTGATATTATTTTTACAACCGCTTATGATGAATTTGCTGTAAAAGCATTTAAAGCTAGTGCCATCGACTACCTGTTAAAACCTATTGGAAAAACAGATCTTATTGACGCTGTGCAAAAGGTTGAAAATAAAAAAAGCAGATCAGTTTTACCCGATCAGATAGATATTTTATACGATGCCCTCTCCCACAAAAAACCAATTAAAGAGCGAATTGCAGTTCCTACTCAGGAGGGTTTACATTTTATAAAAATCAATGAAATCGTTTACTGTATATCCGACAGTAATTACACCAATATACATTTAACAAACACCAAGCATATATTGGTTTGCAAAACCTTAAAAGAAATTGAGGCAATGCTTGCTGAAGATGGATTTTTAAGAATACACAACTCCCATTTAATTAACCTGCAAAAAATTGAAAAGTACACACGAGGCGATGGTGGTTATGTGGTAATGGACGATAAAAAAATGCTAAACGTAAGCCGTAGCCGAAAGGAAGCCTTATTAAACGCCTTTGGATATTAACCTCTTAACTGATGCAAACTACCGTCATTACCGAGCGTAAGACTCGGTAATCTCCAGACTCTACCGAGCCTATTTAATCAGCAACCTCAGTACCTAAAAAATCAGCGGGTGACTCTCTCGATTAATAGCGGGTTTGTTTCAAGCTTTTATAACCCCATCAAACAAGTCACTCGCTGACTATGTAGGTCATGTTAAGCACTCAACCATACGTGTAAGCTACACATCAGCATACCCAAGTACTAACTTCTTCTATTTACTTGTATGTACTTCTCATAATTTTAATGAATAATCATAAATCACTACACCTATGAAACTACACTTACTACTCATTGGATTTTTTCTAATAACCTATATGGGACAAGCACAAACCACTGCCATACCCGATGCCAACTTTGAACAAGCCCTCATAGATTTAGGCTATGACACCAACGGCCTAAACGGCAATATTTTAAATACCGATGCTGAAGCGGTTACAGGGAGTATTCCGATTTATAGTAATAAAAATATTTCGGACTTAACAGGCATTGAGGCATTTATTAATCTTACTGCTCTATCTATATTTGCTAATATTTTAACCACACTTGACTTATCCAATAACCCCTTATTAACAATTGTAGAATTAAATGGTAATGATCTAACTAGTATAAATCTATCCAATAATACCGCTTTGAGCGAATTAAATTTGGGGAGTAACCAACTTAGTACTTTAGATTTATCAAATAATACTGCTTTAACCCTATTAATAGTATCAGATAACCAACTCGAAAGCTTGAATGTAAAAAATGGGAATAACGTTAATTTTACCACATTTAAAGCAAGCAATAACCCTAATCTTTTATGCATACAAGTGGATGATGCCCCCTATAGCACCACCAATTGGACTAACATTGATGCCGCATCTAGTTTTAACATAGATTGCATTGTTAGTACTGCAACCACCGCCATACCCGATGCCAACTTTGAACAAGCCCTTATTGATTTAGGCATTGATAGTAATGGGCTAAATGGTAATATTTTAAATACTGATGCTCAATCCGTAACTACCTATTTAGATGTGCTTAATAAAAGTATTTCAGACTTAACAGGTATTGAAGCCTTTACTAACATTACAGCACTCTATTGCAATTACAATAATTTAACTACACTTGATTTATCAAATAACACTTTAATAACAGAATTGAATTGTGGTTATAATTCTAACCTAGCAAGTTTAGATGTGTCAAATTGTACAGCTATGGATATATTAAGTAGCTATGGAACTAACCTTACTAGTTTAAATTTATCTAATTGTACTATATTAACTCAGTTAAATTTAGGAGGTAATAATTTCAGTAATATTGACCTTTCAAATAATACAACATTAACACAATTAAGAATACCAGTTAATCAACTAACAAACATAGACTTATCAAATAACACTTCTTTAACTCTATTAACTGCTGATGATAATGAGATAACAAGTTTAGACCTTAGCCAGCATACTCAATTGGCTCACCTAAGTGTTAAATCAAACCAATTAACAAACCTAAATGTAAGGAATAGTAACAATTCCAATTTTACCACTTTCGATGCAAAATTTAATCCCAATTTAGTGTGTATTCAAGTAGATGATGTTACCTACAGTACTACAAACTGGACTAACATTGATGCCGCATCTAGTTTTAGCATAGATTGCATTGTTAGTACTGCAACCACCGCCATACCCGATGCCAACTTTGAACAAGCCCTTATTGACCTTGACATTGACACCAATGGACTAAATGGTAATATTTTAAATGCCGATGCGGCAGCAGTTATGGGCACTTTAGATGTTTCCAGCAAAAATATAACAGATCTTAACGGTATTGCAGCATTTACATCCATAACTACCCTGTATTGTACTAACAATCTATTAACAAGTTTAGATATTTCGAATAATACTGCACTAACAGATTTGGATTGTTCGACTAACCTGATAACAAGTATAGATGTTAGTAATAACCCGGAATTAGTTACATTCTTCTGTTTTAATAATGATATTACAAACCTGGATTTATCCAACAATCCGTTATTAACTTTGTTAAATGCTTATTCTAATCAGTTATCCAACATAACGTTTAGTGCAAACCCTATCTTAGATTGGATAAGTGTAAGCGACAATCTACTAACATCATTAGACCTAAGCCAGGCACCAACACTGGCATACTTAAACTGTTTTGGCAACCAACTCGAAAGCTTGAATGTAAAAAATGGGAATAACGTTAATTTTACCATCTTTGATGCAAGCAGCAATCCTAATCTTTTATGCATACAAGTGGATAATGCTGCCTACAGCACCACTAATTGGACTCAGATTGATGCAGGTGTTAGTTTTAGCGTGGATTGCCAATATGATGATGATGGAGATGGAGTTACTAATGATCAGGAAGTAACCGATAGTACAGACCCCAGTGATGGATGTAGTTATTTAACAGCTAGCCAGGTAATTGGTAACGTAACTTCTGCTTGGAGTGATCTAGATTGTGATGGAGATGGTGTTACCAATGGTACTGAAATTGCGGATACTTCATCACCATTAGATGGTTGTAATTTTTTTACCGCAAGTCAAATTATTAATAATGTATCTGAAAGTTGGAATTTAGATGATTGTGACCAAGATGGGGTTACTAATGGTAATGAAATTAGTGATGGAACAGAGCCACGAGACTATTGTGATTATTTAGTATCTAGCCAAATAATTGCAAATGTAACTTCTTGGTGGAATGGTTTAGATTGTGATGGTGACGGTGTTAGCAATGGAGAGGAAATAACTGATAACACGGATCCTCAAAATGGCTGTAGTTATTTAGTAACAAGCCAAATAATTGCAAATGTAAGCCCAGGGTGGAATTTACAAGATTGTGATTGTGATGCAATAACCAATGGAGATGAAATTATTAATGGAACAAACGTAATAGTGTTACCGCCTACGGCTGCCTCTTCTCAGAATTTTTGCCCAGATAATACGCCTACAGTGGCAGAATTGGTAGCAACCGGTTCAGGTATTCTGTGGTATGCTTCAAATATAGGTGGTGCCGCACTTACAAGTACTGATGCCCTAATAGATGCCACCATTTATTATGCTTCCCAAACCGTAAGCAGTTGTGAGAGCCCACGATTTGGAGTTACCGTATCTATAAGTTTTCCATCAGCCCCATCAGGTGCTGCAAGTCAATATTTCTGTCCTACTGATAACCCAACAGTAGCAGATTTAGCAGCTACTGGTACTGCAATTCAATGGTATACAGCAGCTACTGGTGGATCAGCACTTACTACTAATTTGGCTCTCGCAGACGCTACTACTTATTATGCTTCGCAATCAGTGGGCAGCTGCGAAAGTGATCGATTGAAAGTTACAGTATCTATAAGTCTTCCTTCGATCCCAACAGCTGCGACTATGCAAAATTTCTGTCCTGATGATAACCCAACAATAGCTAATTTATCAGCTACTGGCACAAATATTAAATGGTATG
>JAMOMJ010000095.1 GCA_027067135.1 Cyclobacteriaceae bacterium | reverse complement strand
GTGCCGGATTTGCTTCCTATTTATGGCAAGATGGCTCTACTGCCCAAACATTTAATGCTACAACTGGTGGTACTTATTGGGTTGAAGTAGATGGTGGAGGTGGGTGTATTGATCAAGACACGGTGAAATTAATTGATCCTGCAAGTGCTCAATTCGCTCTCGATTTGGATGGAGTAAATGATTATGTCGATATTGGAAACCCAGCTGCTTTGCAAATAACTGGAGATCAAACCATCGAAATGTGGCTTTACCCAAGAAGTTTTGCTACACGCCAAAATCCTTATAATAAAGCCTATGGGGGAGAAGGAACTTTTACACAAGAAACCTCTGGAGTGATTACATATTTTTATGGTACTTCAGGAGGGGATGCAACGCCTTATCAAGGGTTTGATACAGGTACTTCATTAAATTTAAATGAATGGAATCATGTGGCATTAGTAAGGGATTTAACTAATGGGCAACTCTATTGGTATGTAAATGGCATTCAAACAAATACTGTTGCGGCTGATTATGGTGCAGCTGTTGCTGGCGGTAACCCTATTTTATTAGGAGCAGGTTATCAAAATAATTATAATGGACAAATGGATGAAGTTCGTATTTGGAATATTGCCAGAACTCAAACTGAAATAAGGAATAATATGGGCAAGAGGCTTATTGGAACTGAGTCTGGCTTAGCAGCTTATTACCGATTTGATGACGGTGCTGGAACAATGCTTTTGGATGATTCTAATAATAGCTTAGACGGCACTCTAACAAATATGGATCCAGCCACAGATTGGATAACTTCTACGACACCGATTGGAGATTTTGCTGCTTCACTTTTTACAGGAGCGTGGGCAGGGCAAACTATTAACCTAGCCCCCTGTGGTCAGGATGATATTACGATAAGCAACGTTTCAGGAACTCCAACAGGAGTGTTATTATACTATGTAGGTACCGTGCCTAATGATGTTACAGGCATTGTTGGAATAGGTATTAATGACCGATACTTTGGCATCAGAAAATTTAATGATAATGCAGCTACCTATACTGTTACCTATAATTATTTAAACAACCCGTATGTAGATTTAAGTGATGAGGCGAATCTTGCTCTTTTTAGTAGGACAGACAATGCTGCAACGCCTTGGGTGGATGCTGCAGCTACCATAGATGTTGTAGCAAATACGCTTACGGCCACTGCTCAAAGTACAGAGTTTATGCTAGGTTCAAATGGTGTGCCTCTGCCAGTTACTTTGGTTGATTTTACTGGTGAGGCAGAAATTGACAAAGTTAAATTAAATTGGAGTACGGCTTCTGAACAAGACAATGACTTTTTTACCATTCAGCGCTCAGTTGATGGAGAATTATTCATCGATGTTGCTCAAGTAACGGGAGTAGGTACAAGTGGAAAGCTAAATAATTATTCGATTGATGATTATACCGCACCCCAAGGAAATATATATTACCGGTTATTGCAGACTGATTTTGATGGAACTACCACTGTGCATAAAACTATAATGGTTAATTATGAAGGTGTTAATAAACCGTTTGTAGCCCTATTTCCTAATCCTTCAACACAGAACCAACAAATTAATGTAAGGGGAGGCAATTTTAGGTCTTCTCATAAATTGTTGATTGAAGCAATGGATGTATTTGGCACCGTTGTATTTACTAAGGAAGCCGAGTCCGATGCAGGAGGTTATTTTTCATCAAGCATTAAAGCCTTACCTTCTAACAAATCAGGTTTTTATTTGGTGCGTATTACAGACGAACAATCTTCTATTATTGTTAAATTGATTGTTGAATAGATAATTATTTGGAGCTTTTGCTCTTAATCTGAAATAGCAATAAATGAAACTATCAGAATCCCAAATAAAAGCACTAGTTATAAGCTATTTTCCTACTTTGAAAGAAGAGGTAGTTAATCTCTTTTTATCAATAACAAAATATCAATTCACAAAAAATAAAGAAAAGATTCTTAAAAATAGGAAATTTGATAAAAACGTAATTTTTATTCTTAAGGGAGTTGCCAGAGCTTATAGTATTAATGATAAAGGGCAAGAATTAAATGATTTTTTAAGAGCTGAAGGACATTTAATGGCTGATGCTAAAGTATTTGGGAATGAAATTCAATCTCTGAAAATTGAATCTATTGGTGAAATTCATTATTTGAAATTTGATATAAGCAAATTAGAAGCATTGGGGTATGGCAATCCCGAGATCATGAATTTTTATCTAGATTTTCTAAAAGAAATAATTCTGACTCTTTCTTATCGTTTAAAAACATTTGTAACAATGACTCCAGAGGAGAGATATTTGGATCTAACAAAATGGAATCCCATTTTGTTAGAAACAACTTTTGATAAGCACATTGCAAGTTTTTTAGGAATTACCCCCTTAACAATTCACAGAATAAAGAAAAGACAGAAAGATATCAAATGATATTTTTATAGTTTCTAAATAGAATTAGTTTTACAAACTATAAAAACTAATTAATGAGAAAACTAAAAACATCTTTAACTTTAATAGCATCTTTTTTAGGGCTATTTATTACAACTTTTATAAGCTGTAATCAGCCATCTAAAGAGCTTGAAAAAAATAATAGTTCAGCACCAAAATTTAATGGTAAAATTGCTCTCGATATTCGAGATTCAGAATCGGATTGGTCGGCTTATACTCCGAAATCAGCACCACAGGGTGCTCCCAATGTATTATTTATTTTGTATGATGATACAGGATTAGGTGCTTGGTCTCCATATGGTGGTGGAATTAACATGCCAACAATGGACAAATTGGCGGCTAACGGATTAACTTATACGCAATGGCATACAACAGCCCTTTGTTCACCTACGCGTTCAACCATTCAAACAGGTAGAAATCACCATTTAAACGGAATGGCTGCCATTACCGAAACTGCCGATGGTTTTCCAGGAGCGAACGGAAGAATTGGGCCAGAAGTTGCGCCACTTTCTAAAATATTACAAGACAATGGGTATAGCACTTTTTGGATTGGTAAAAACCACAATGTTCCAGAACAAGATGTAGCATCAGGAGGTAGTAAAAAGCAATGGCCTTTACAGATGGGCTGGGATCGTTTTTATGGATTTATTGGAGGAGAAACTAATCAATGGTATCCAGATTTAATTGAGGACAATCATTTTGTAGAAATTGAATTTGAAGAAGGTTATCACCTTTCAAAAGATTTAGCAGACCATGCGTTAGGTATGTTAAGAGATCAACAAGCTACCAATCCTTCAAAACCTTGGTATATGTGGTATAATCCAGGAGCTAATCATGCACCTCACCACGCACCAAAAGATTACATAGCCAAGTACAAAGGCAAATTTGACGGAGGTTACGATGTCTATAGAGATTGGGTTACCAAACGTATGACCGAAAAAGGAATTCTACCAGAGGGAACAGTTAACACACCAATGAACCCAATGCGCAAAGATATGGCAGTGGCAATTGATGCGGTTCGTCCGTGGGATTCTTTAAATGACGATGAGAAAAAATTATTCGCTAAAATGGCCGAAGTGTACGCTGGTTTTTCTGAATACACGGATGCGCAAGTGGGTAGAGTTATTGATTATTTAGAAGAAAGTGGTCAATTGGACAATACCATTGTTTTATATGCCGCTGACAACGGAGCATCGGGTGAAGGTTCTCCAAACGGTTCGGTAAACGAAAATAAATTCTTTAACG
>JAMOMJ010000094.1 GCA_027067135.1 Cyclobacteriaceae bacterium | reverse complement strand
ACAGAAGCATCTAAAGCTGCCGCAATAATAGCAGCCGTATAATCAGAGCCACCTCTTCCTAAGGTAGAAAGGTGACCCGCCTTGGAAGAAGCTATAAAACCAGGACAAATATGGATTCCGTTGCAATTTCCAAGTTCTTTCTTAATTGCCTTGTCTGTTTGATTAAAATCAACAGAAGAAGTTCCTGTGTTGGTGAATATGAATGACCGGGGATCAAGAAGAGTTGCTTCTTCTAAATCGAGTTTTACATATTCTGAAATAATGAGGGAGGATAGGCGCTCTCCAAAGCTCACAATTTGACTGTATGTACGAGGTGTTAATTCATCTACCAATGAAACACCTTGACAAACTTCTTTAAGTTTGTCTATTAACCCGTTAACTTGGGCTATAAGCTCATTAGAGTTTTTTCCTTTAAATAAAATTGAAATAGCCTCTTTGTGCTGTGCCTCAATAGTTTCAATTCCGTGTAAATAGGTTTTATGGGTGCTTGTTGCTTCTTTGGCAATTTGTTCTAGTTTATTAGTTACTTGGCTAAAAGCAGAAACCACCACAATCAAAGACTTCTCTTTAGATTTTGACTTTATAATGTCTCTAACCAGTTTTATATTATGAGCGTTGGCAACAGAAGTGCCTCCAAATTTTAAAATTTGCATGTTGATAGTAAGAAAAAAATAGTTGATATTGAAACTGGAGTTTTACCAACTCCGGGCGGAGGTAAGCGATATTAACCCCAAAGGGTAATACCTATAAGCATGGTAATAATAATAGACATAATCCTGCCTTGGGTGGCAATCATAATGGTAGATATTGTTTGTCTATTTTTCACGAGGAACAAATGTATAGAGGTAATCTTTACGAGGCAATACTTAGTGTAAAAACATTAACACCCGTCATTGCGAGGGCGGAATTTTAAAATAAAATCAGCGTAGGGAAATGACGTAACTTAGAGCGAACAAATATAACCACAAAGTGATCGGTTAGTCAATAGTGTATAATACCTGTTTGCGAGTATGATTGTCAGGAAATAAAGTTAGCGATGTTGGTACTCATTTTAATGATGTCCGTATGGTAGTCTTTCAGCTTAATAATTTTCTGAATGTGGTTTTAAACAATTAGCTATGGAAAAAATAAGAAAAAATGTAGCAGGAATTGATATTG
Organism: Cyclobacteriaceae bacterium; assembly: GCA_027067135.1. Taxonomy (GTDB): domain Bacteria; phylum Bacteroidota; class Bacteroidia; order Cytophagales; family Cyclobacteriaceae; genus JAKISE01. The sequence continues at coordinate 15,351 of JAMOMJ010000094.1, read as the reverse complement.
GAGCTCGCCACGTTTTTGTTGGGATAGAATCCAATAAAGCAAAGATGTTTGAAACTTTTACAGAGGATTTTGAAGATCTTGCTCATTACTTACTAGAAAACAAGATAGAATCAGTAGCCATGGAAGCTACTGGTGTTTACTGGGTTATTTTGTATGATATTTTGGAAACGCAGGGGTTAGATGTTTGGCTAGTGGATGGAAGAAGCACAAGACAAGTTCTGGGTAGAAAAACAGATGTTAAGGATTGCCAATGGATACAGCAGTTGCACAGTTATGGTTTACTTAATCGCTGTTTTATTGCTACAGAATTAGTTCAAGAGTTAAGAAACTATCAACGATTAAGAGAGGATCATATTCGAAGTGCATCAATGCATATTAATCATATGCAAAAGGCATTAACACTTATGAATATTAGATTAAAAGAAGTAATTAGCCAGATACATGGGGCAAGTGGAATGCGAATAATACGAGCAATTATACAAGGGGAACGGAATGCAGAAACCCTTACAGCCATGTGTGAAGATAGTATTCTGAAAAACAAAAGAGATCGAGTGATTAAATCTTTGAACGGACACTATAATTCATCGGGATTATTTACGCTGGCACAGGCTGTTGAATGCTATGATTTTTATCAAATACAAATTAATAGTTGTGATAAAAAGATAGATCAGGTTTTACTAAAAATGAGTTCAGGAAAAGAATTAACACAAAATAAAAGAACTCCACGCAAGCCAATAAGGCACCATAAGCCTGATGTAAAGAATATGGACAATTATTTATTAAAGATATTCAATGAAAAAGATGCTACTGTGCTGCCTGGTATAACAGATTATAATTGGATGCAGCTTTTATCAGAACTAGGAACAGATTTACAGAAGTGGAAAACAGAAAAACACTTTACTTCTTGGCTAGGGCTAGCACCTAAACAGCATAATTCTGGAAAGATGCGAAGGAATTACAAACCTAAAGGAAGCCCAAAGGCGGGGTTGATTTTTAAACAAGCAGCAGTAAGCCTAATTAATAGCAAGAATATAGCCTTAGGTGCATTTGGCAGAAAGATAAGGGCTAAAAAAGGAGGTCTAGTAGCGATAAAGGCAGTAGCAAGAAAACTTGCTACATTATATTGGAAATTATTTGTTAAAGGTCTTGATTATGTAGAAAAAGGCATAAAGGCTTATGAAGAAAAAGTTCTAATCAATAAACAAAAAGCCGTAACTAGAATGGCCAAGGAATTAGGTCTTTCAATTGTATGAAAACTAGAACACAATATTTACACGTCAATGGTAGAATGGAATTTTTGCAACTATTCAGGTAGCAAAACAATGCCACTAAGACCCTAAGGCTCAAAGAAACACTAAAAACCCTTATTTCTTTGCGAAACTTACTGTCTTTGTGCCTGTGTGGCTAAAATGGGCAACTATAATACCTGAATAGTTACGAATTTTTAAAATAAAATCAGCATAGGGAAATGACATTTTAAATCCTCCAATCTCAGGTTCCAAGGTCTATTTACACAATTCACAAAGACCTTGGAGGTTTCTCTGTCAATGGTAGGCACGAAGCAATCCGTTTACTTTGAGCCCAGATTGCTTCATCCAATTCATCAAACCTTATAAATTTGAAAGGAAGGGATGGATTCGCAATGACGTTACTTTTTAGTTAGCACAAACTCCCATTGGCCTTGTTCACTACAAATTAAGCTCGAATTATTATTGGGGCACGTTTCTTTATATGACCATTCGCGAGGAGGATGGAAATTGATGTGAAGTTTATTTTCACTTAAGTATACTCTTAGAGAGATTGAATCATTTCTAACAAAATCTCCAATGGAAGCTTTAACAACTGGTGTATAAAACCATCTGGACGTGTTGGGCCAAATCATTTTTTTATCAACTGGCTGGTTAAGGCAATCCACAAGAAGAGAGTCTTTTCCAATGTTAATAGTCATTAGCATTTGATTCCAGTCTTCACCTTGGGCTCCATCAAGAGAGGCACTTTCAACTTTCCATTGACCCACTAAGGAATTTACCAAAGTTACCTCCTCTATAATAGAATCTTTACACCCTAAAAAGAAGGTAGATAGAACTAGAAAGCTTACTAATTTCAACATTTAACCTAAAGGTATAACAACTTCGGTAGAAGTTGGAGATTATCGGGACTTACCCCGATAATGACGACATTGTTCAAACCTTTTACGAGCCACAAGCAATACACTCATCAGGGTTATCCAATGAGCAAGCCATATCTGCTTGGTTCTGCTCTTTTAAAGCTTCGGTATTTACAACTTGCTCGTGCTCTTTGGTAACGGTAAACTGAATGGCATTGGTGGCAGCATTAGAACGCAAGTAATACATGCCTGTTTTCAGGCCTTTTTTCCAAGCATGGAAATGCATAGAAGTTAACTTTCCAAAGTTAGGGTCTAATATATGCACATTCATGCTTTGTGATTGACATACATAAGCTCCACGATCTGCAGCCATATCAATAATGGTTTTTTGCGAAATCTCCCAAACCGTTTTATATAAATCTTTTATGTTTTGAGGAATATTAGGAATGTTTTGTACAGATCCATTGGCTTGAATCAATCTGTTTTTCATAGCATCATCCCAAAGGTTTAAGGCAATTAAGTCTTTTAATAAATGCTTATTAACTACTACAAACTCACCAGAAAGCACTCTTCTATTATAAATGTTAGTGGTGTAAGGCTCAAACGTTTCATTATTTCCCATAATTTGAGAAGTGGAAGCCGTTGGCATTGGAGCCATTAATAAGGAGTTTCTAACTCCACTTTTCTTCACTTCTTTCTTCAAACTAGTCCAATCCCATCGGTCAGAGGGGTTAACTCCCCACATATCAAATTGGAAGATACCTTTAGATACAGGAGAACCTTTATAGGTTTCATAAGCACCATCGGTTATTGCTAAATCTTTAGAAGCGGTCATCGAAGCAAAGTACATGGTTTCAAAGATGTCTTTGTTTAGGGCTTTTGCCTCTTCCGATTCAAAGGGCATTCTTAGCATCAAGAATGTATCTGCCAACCCTTGTACACCAAGCCCAATAGGTCTGTGGCGCATATTGGAGGTTTTGGCTTCTTTAACAGGGTAGTAGTTTCTATCAATAACCTTATTTAAATTTTTAGTTGCGGTATAGGTTACATCATATAGTTTTTGATGATCGAAAGTGCCATCAATTACAAATTTTGGAAGAGATAGAGAAGCCAAATTGCACACAGCCACTTCATCGGGTGCTGAGTACTCAATAATCTCGGTACAAAGGTTGCTCGATTTAATAACCCCTAAATTCTTTTGATTCGATTTTTTGTTAGCTGCATCCTTATACATCATATATGGCGTACCTGTTTCCATTTGAGATTCTAAAATTTCGAACCATAAATCTTGGGCTTTTACCATTCTGCGCTGCTTGCCTTCTTTTACGTACTTATTATAAAGTCTTTCAAAGTCATCGCCATAGCAATCAGCCAAACCAGGAGCTTCGTTAGGGCAGAATAAAGCCCATTCTTCATTGGCTTCTACTTTTTGCATAAACAAATCAGGAATCCAAAGGGCATAGAATAAATCACGAGCTCTGAGCTCTTCCTTCCCGTGGTTTTTCTTTAAATCTAAGAACGAGAAAATATCATCGTGCCAAGGCTCTAAGTAAATAGCAAAGCTGCCTTTTCGTTTTCCACCCCCTTGGTCAACATAACGAGCCGTCATATCAAAGTTGCGAAGCATAGGTACAATTCCGTTAGAGATACCGTTCGTTCCTCTAATGTAAGAACCTGTTGCACGTACATTATGTATGCTAATGCCAATGCCCCCAGCTGATTGAGAAATTTTAGCAGTTTGCTTTAAGGTATCATAAATTCCATCAATGCTGTCATCCTTCATCGTAAGCAAAAAGCACGATGACATTTGAGGCTTAGGAGTTGCCGCATTAAATAAAGTTGGGGTGGCATGCGTAAACCATTTTTCACTCATTAAATTATAGGTATTAATGGCTGCATCAATATCACCCATGTGAATACCAATGGAAACACGCATTAACATGTGCTGAGGACGTTCCACCACGTGCCCATCCAGTCTCATTAAATACGAACGCTCTAATGTTCTAAACCCAAAATAATCGTACCCAAAATCACGATCATATATTATGCTGGAATCCAACAAAGCAGCGTGCTTATTAACTACCCCATAAGCTTCCTTCGAGATTAAAGGGGCGTTTTGACCAGTTTTAGGATCAATGTAGGTGTAAAGTCGTTTCATCGTATTGGAGAACGACTTGCTCGTAGTTTTGTGGAGGTTAGAAATAGCTACCCTTGCTGCTAGTTTTGCATAATCTGGGTGGCTTGTAGTTAACGAAGCGGCTGTTTCTGCTGCCAAATTATCAAGTTCAACCGTAGAAACACCATCGTAAATCCCAGAAATCACCTTTTTTGCAATATCTATTGGGGTTATATAATTAGAGTCAAGACCATAGCAAAGCTTCTCAATTCGTGCCGTTATCTTGTCAAATTTCACCGATTCGTGCCGGCCATCTCTTTTTACTACTAGCATGGGATAATTAGGTTTGGGTGGTTAATGAGGTATTAATAGGTTAAAAGTCTTCGTCTAAACTAAATTTTGGTGTATCGTCTTGGTCGGAGGTTACGCCTGCTTTTTTGTACTCACCTACTCTTTTTTCAAAGAAATTGGTTTTTCCTTGCAAAGAGATGAGTTCCATAAAATCGAACGGGTTTTCTGCATTATATTGCTTTGGGCAACCCACTTCCATTAAAAGGCGGTCGGCTACAAACTCTATGTATTGGCACATTAATTCAGAATTCATCCCGATTAAACCAACTGGTAATGCTTCTGTAACAAACTCTTTTTCCATATCTACGGCATCCACAATTATTTTTGTGATTACCTGTGGGTCGAGTTTATTAACAACGTGATTATTATAAAGGAGGCAAGCGAAATCGCAGTGCAAGCCTTCGTCTCTTGATATTAATTCGTTAGAAAAGCTTAGACCTGGCATTAGGCCTCTTTTTTTAAGCCAAAAAATGGAGCAAAAGCTGCCCGAAAAGAAAATACCCTCTACTGCAGCAAACGCAATTAAGCGTTCTGCAAATGAGCCTTCGTCAATCCAACGCAAAGCCCAATCTGCCTTCGTTTTTACAAAAGGAAGCGTGTCAATGGCGTTAAATAAGCGGTCTTTTTCTTTATTGTCTTTGATATAGGTGTCAATAAGGAGCGAATATGTTTCTGAGTGAATGTTCTCAATGGCTATTTGAAACCCATAAAAGAATTTGGCTTCAGTGTATTGCACTTCAGAAACAAAGTTCTCTGCTAGGTTTTCGTTAACGATGCCATCGCTAGCTGCAAAAAAGGCAAGTACATGACTTATAAAGTGGCGTTCTCCATCGCTTAGGTTGGCCCAATCTTTTATATCTTGGCTAAGGTCAATTTCTTCAGCAGTCCAAAAGCTAGCTTCTGCTTTTTTGTAATACTCCCATATATCATCATGTTCAATGGGGAACAGCACAAACCTTCCTTTGTTTTCTTTTAATATGGGTTCTTCAGACATCTCAGACTATAATTCAAATAGGTACAAAATTAAACATAGTGCTCCCAGCCAAATATTGTTAAATAGTTCCTAAAAATCCCGATAACCATCGGGGAAAAAGGTGTTTATTTCACAACTGAAATTGCTATAAAAAATGCTTGTCTGCCGTATGTAAGTTTCGCTTTTTTACGGCTAAACTTTGTTACAGTAGGCAGAAGTTTTGGTGGGAATCACCGCCTACAAAAAAGAGGAAACAATATGAAAAAATCAAGTACTTTAAAGAAAGATTTTTTGAAAGAGTTTGCTCTAAAAATATATTCAAAATAGGTTATAATATTCAGAAAATCAGACTGTTAGATTTGCTCTCTATATTTATTGCTTGATTCTATATATCTCATATTGAGGCAATTGTAAAATGAAAAATATTTTTCAAAAAAACTAAAAATATTGGAGATAAGCCAGTTGAGATTTAGACGAATAATTACCATAATAGATTATCCTTTGGATTTATTTATATAAACAGCTACATTTGCACTCCATTTTGGAAAAGCTGAAAATAGTTTAAATAATTAATATGTACGCAATAGTAGAAATAGGCGGCAAGCAGTTCAAAGTAACACAAGACCAATTCGTTTATGCACCAAAAATGCAAGGCGAAGAAGGCGCTTCCGTAGAATTCGACCGAGTATTGTTAATGGATAACGATGGTAAGGTTGAAGTAGGAGCACCCACAGTTAAGGGAGCTAAAGTTTCAGGTAAAATACTGGGACATGTTAGAGGCGACAAAGTTGTTGTTTTTAAGAAAAAGAGAAGAAAAGGCTATAAGGTTCGTAACGGGCATCGCCAGGACTTCACAAAGGTTTTAATTGAAGGTATTTCTAAATAATATAGAAGATGGCACATAAGAAAGGAGCAGGTAGTTCTAAAAACGGTAGAGAATCGGAAAGTAAACGATTAGGCGTTAAGATATATGGTGGTCAAGCTGCAATTGCAGGCAATATTATTGTTCGTCAGAGAGGAACGAAACACCACCCAGGGAATAATGTTGGTTTAGGAAAAGATCACACATTATTTGCACTTAAATCAGGAGTTGTAAGTTTCACTAAAGGAAGAAACGATCGTTCATATGTATCGATTGAAGAAATAGAAGGATAGATAGGTTAGTCCTTAATATAAAACTCAAGCCCTCCCCATAATTGGGGAGGGTTTTTTTGTGTTTGCTATCTTTAGTTTTCCCTCTAGGTTTAGTGTTTAAGCATTAGCCTTTTTAAAGTAGCCATCTAAAAATAAACGATACTTCAGTTCGTCACAGGAAGCGAAGAAAATTATTAAATATTTCAGCGCATATTTAATGGTTATATTTTAATCTTGATATAATCACAAACAGCCATGTTATCACGAAATAATAGGGATTTATTTTTTTTATTGATCTGTAATTCCCCTAGTTTTAAGGTTGAAAAGTAAATTTATGTTAAACCTAAACAAAAAAGCATGAAAAGAGTTTTACTATTCGGCCTGAGTTTACTCATGGTTACCACCATGTCGTTAGCTCAGGATCGTACAGTATCAGGCCAAATTACATCCTCAGAAGATGGATCTACTTTGCCTGGAGTTAATGTTGTGGTTAAAGGAACCACACAAGGTGGAGTTACCGATATGGATGGTAACTACAAAATCACAGTACCCGAAGAGGGAGGTATCTTGGTGTTCTCATTTATTGGGTTAGAATCCCAAGAAGTTGAGATTGGTAACAGAAGTGTTATAGACGTACAGATGGCATCTGATGTGCAACAACTTGGAGAAGTTGTTATTACTGGTGTTGCCGGAGAAACAGATGTAAGGAAACTGGCCTTTACTGTTGGTAAAGTTGATAATGAGCTAATAATGAATGCACCAGGAGTTAGTGCGGGTGCTGCATTGCAAGGCAAAATAGCAGGTGTTACTGTTACCCAACCTTCTGGATCACCAGGACAAAATCCGGTTATTCAACTAAGGGGGGCAGCGAACTTGGTAGGATCCCAAGCTCCGTTAGTAATTATTGATGGTGTAATTACAGATGGAGACGGTGGCCTTGCTGATATCAATACCGAAGACATTGAGTCGATGGAAGTAGTTAAAGGGGCTGCAGCAGCATCTTTGTATGGTTCACGTGCGGCAAATGGTGTTATTAATATAATAACGAAAAGAGGGTCTGATAAGGCTGGCACAACTACCATAACGGTTCGAAATGAATTTGGTACTACTTTGCTAGGTAACCAAATCTCTTTGACAGAAGCTCACCCTTACGAGATGAATGGAGATACGGTAGATTACAGTACGCTTAGCATAGATCAAATTGCTGATAATCCATTTTCTAAAATTACAGATCAGCAGAGAGAAGTGTTTGGGAATGGGTTTTTTATGACCAACCAAGTGGCTATAGGTTCTACTACAGAAAAAACCCGATTTTACGCATCATTTAATAACCAGCAAAATAGTGGTGTAATAAGCTTATTGGATGGCTATTCTCGTCAGAATATTCGTTTGAATATCCAACACGATATTTCTGACCAGCTTACATTTAAAACATCTAATATGATTATGAATTCTATATCTGATGAAGCTGCACAAGGAAGTGGAAGTGCTTTTTATAATGTATTATTTCAAGCGCCAGATGTTGACTTAAACGGGATTAATGATGAAGATGGTTCTCCTTTTGATTGGGATGCTTCTGCTGCTTCTTCATTGGAGAGAAACCCTTTGTATCGTATAGCTAACGAAGAAAGAACAAGAAAAAGGAATAGGTTTCTAGGTAGTTATGCGTTAGAATACAGACCTCTCGATTTTCTTAAAATAGAAGGACAATATACTATTGACAGGACAAACCAACAATTTGAAAGGTTTATCCAAAAAGGATATTTAAGTGATGATATTTCTGGTGTAGAAAACGGATATTTACGAAGAGATATTGATTTTAATAAATATGAAACGGCTTCTATAAAAGGAACTTTTACAAAAGACCTTGGGGATATTAACTTATTGGTACAAGGGTATTATTTATATGAAAATATTGATAATAGCAATACAGAGGCTATTGGCAGAGATTTTTTGTATGGAGGGTTAAAATCCCTTGGAAACTCGGTTTTGGATCCTGTTTCTGCTGTTAACCGTAGCTCAGTAGATTCGTATGATTATACAATTAAGTCAGAAAATATTTATGGAATAGTGCGTGTTGACTATCAAGATAAGATAATTTTAGATGGATTAATTCGTAGAGATGGCTCTTCTTTATTTGGAGAAAATAATAAGTGGAATACATTTTACCGGGCTTCTGGTGCTTATAGAATTAGTGAAGATGTATCTATAACTGGTATAGATGAACTAAAAGTAAGAGCCTCGTATGGTACTGCAGGTAACAGACCTGGTTTTAACTATCGTTATGAAGAATTTTCAGCGGGTCAGGGTTCTAGTTTTAAACAAATTGGAAATGTAAATTTAAGATCTTCTCTTTCTACCGAATTGGAGTTGGGTATCGATGTTAATTTTTTAAGTCGTTTTAATTTCCAGTTTACGTATGCTACTACTAAAGGTACCGAACAATTTTGGAAAAAGAATTTGTCTCCTACTGAAGGGGGGGCTGAAAACCAGTGGGTAAACCTGGATGCATCACTGGATGCAACTGTTTTTGAGGCCACGTTGGGAGCTAACATTATTAATACGAATGATATTCGTTGGAATGCAGGATTGGTTTTTAGTAGAATAACCCAAGATGTTTCTAGGTTTGATAATGTGCCGATACAATACGGTCCTGGAAATGCTTTTTACCTAAGAGAAGGCGAAAGGTTTGGAACTATTTATGGTGAAAGGTTTGCCAGAAATATTAGTGATTTATCAAGTGCACAACAAGATGCGGATAATTATGTAATTAATAGTGACGGCTATGTTGTGCTGGCAAGTGCAATAGGAACAGTAGATGAAAAGGCTATTATAAAAGAAGACGAAGAAGGAAATACCCAATTTGTTATAGGCAATATTAATGCTGATTTTAATCTGGCTATTAACTCAACATTTAATTGGAAAGGTCTTCAACTTTATTTTTTAGTTGACTGGAAACAAGGTGGAGATGTATATAACCAAACAACCCAATGGGGAATAAGAGAATTGAGGGGTGGTATTATTGATCAGTCGGGTGTTCCACAGAACGAGAAAAAGCCTGTAGAATATTATGCTAATTTTTATAATGTAAATGCAACTACTGATTATTTTGTAGAAGACGGGGGGTTTGTAAAATTACGAGAACTGGCTATTTCTTATTCATTGCCCACCAGTATTTTGGGTAATGTGTTTAAACAAATTAAAGTTGGTTTTATTGGACGTAACTTATTAACGTTTACAAAATATACTGGCTACGACCCTGAGGTTGCAGGAAGAGGAGGGGTAGGAACTCCTGAAGAAGACCAGTATTTTGGTTTTGATGGATTCGGGTATCCTAATTTTACTACTTTATCTGGTTCTTTAGAGCTTAAATTTTAATATCTATAAAATAAGATTATGAAAAAATATAGAATAGTATCAATAGTGGCTCTGCTTTTTATTATGGCAGGGTGCGCTGATTTGGACATTGAAAACCCCAACAGGGGTTCTTTGGCAGAAGTTTATGCAGACCCTAATGAATTTTTAAGCGTTGTGGAAGGACAATACCTGAACCTTTGGCATGCTACCCAACATTGGCGATCTGCGAATTCTTTGTTGTTTGCAACTGTAGCTGATTCACACACTTCTTCGTGGGGTAATTTTGGGATGCGCGATTTAAGTAGCGAACCCAGAATAGCTATCGATAACTCTCAGACATATAATTATGCTTATGTAATTGAGACTGCTTATGAAGATAATTATGCGGCCATTGCGGCAGTTAATAATGTTTTAAGAATATTGGATGCTGATCCCACATTGGTAGTTTCTAACTTAGACGGAGAGGATATAACACTAAGAACAAGGGCAGAAGCACATTATGTGCAAGGCTTGGCTTATGGAAACTTAGCACTTACCTATGATAAAGGGAAGTTTGTGGACGAAACAGTTGATTTACAAGATGTATCTGAATTGCCATTCGATGATTATGCCACATTGATGACAAAAGCATTGGCAAAACTAGATCAAGCTGTTACACTTGCAAATCAGGCACCAGATTTTATTATTGCTGCTTATAATGGAATTACTTTATCGAGGGATGAGTTTGTTAAACTAGTTCGCACCATGCAAGCTAAATTTATGATTTATGTTGCACGGACAGAAGCTGAAAATAGTGCTACAGACTGGAGCAAAGTATTATCTTTAGCTAATCAGGGCATTGAGGTTGATTTTGCTCCAGTGGGTGATGGAAGCTCATGGTGGGATGCTTATAAATATTATGGCACGCAAACCGGATGGGCTAGAGTCGATTACAGAGTAATTAATGCGATGGATCCTAGCCAGCCAAGTAGGTTCCCAACAGATGGTTCTCATCCTCTACCTCCTGCTGTTGGTGATAACAGATTAGTAACGGATATGAATTATGAGGTTTCGATACCATTTAGAGCTGAAAGAGGCTTGTATCATTATTCGCATTACGATTATACGCGTTATGATTATCACTTTCCGAGTGCATCAGGTGCAATGCCACATACTACAGTTGTAGAAAACGATTTAATTAAAGCGGAAGCTTTAATGATGACAGGGGATAATGCAACTGCAGCCACGCTAATAAATAATACTCGCGTTACCAGAGGTGGCCTTCCTGCAGCGGCAGCAGGAGATGCAGATTTAAAGAATAAATTGCTACATGAACGCTATGTAGAACTCTATAGCAATATGGCAGGAATACCTTTTTATGACAGACGTAGAACCGCAGATGATACTGGTTCGTTTGGAGCATATACAGGCTTGCAACCTGGCTCATTTAGGCAAATGCCATTATCGGCAAAAGAGCTCAATATTTTAAATGAGGAAATCTATACGTTTGGAGGTACAGAAAATTAATTTATAGGGGCGAGTTTATTCGCCCCCATAACTTTAAATTATAAAATTATGAAAATAAAAAATATAGTATTTTTAAGCATGATGGCAATAGCTACATTCACTATGACATCTTGTTTTGAAGCAACAGAATTTACTGGCCCCATAGTGCCCGTAAGTTTAACAATTGTTGTAGATGATGGGGCAGAAGCTGCTGTTTCGGGAGCAACCGTTGAACTTTACACTACATTGGACGATTATATTGCAGAAGAGAATGCAGTTGCAACTGCTCAGACGGATGCTAACGGAGAAGTTACTTTTGATGCTTCTACTCTAGGTAGTACAGCAACAAAGTTTTACTTTAATGTGGCTAGTGGAACAATGAGAAATTGGAATTTTAGATCATCTACGCCTGTTATGAATATGACAAATGGAGCTACTATAATACCCACCTCTATTGGAGACTTACCTCCTGGGTTTGTTTATTTAACTTCCAATAGGTTTGTATTAACAGGGTATTCTTATTCTGGTAGTGCCTTTGTATTGGACGATAATGTGTTACCAGCATGTGAAAATGATGATATAATTGAATTTAAAAAGGATGGTTCAGTTTGGCGATTTGATGCTACCACAAAATGTGCTTCACCTTCTAGTTTTCAACTGGAATTATATGACTTAAATGGAAAAGCTTGGTCAACATGGGGGCTATCTAGTGATGGTGCTGAGCTTACAATACGTGATTTTGATCCTTTTTGGGATAGTGGTAATGTTGAAGTAACTGCAGGTATTCAAATAGATGAAGGAACAGGTGTTATAATTGCTTATGGCGGGCCTTATAATGCTTCATTGGATGAAATGTAAGAACACCTAATTAATAAAAAAAGGGGCTTAAGCCCCTTTTTTTATTAATTAGGTGTTGAATTTTGTGGGGATAGAAATGGCATCCAAAGAGGTTGAGGCTGGATTGTCATTCTTTATATAATTTTATGTAGCTATGAAGAAAATTAAACACACTCTTATTCTTATCATGCTAGTTGGTTTTATTGGTTGTACAAAAAATACAATGAGTGAAAGCAATTTGGTTAAAATAGCAATTGTTGGAGATGTCTATGAAGCCGATTGGTTGGAAATAAATAATTATAAAATTGAATTTGTTTTACCAGATACATCAAAGGCAATTGCCTTTAATTTAGGATATAATCCCTACTTTTTAGAAGTATCAAAGGACAATAATAAGCTTGGTTTTATAAGTCCAACAATAACATACGAAGCAGGCCCAGGAAAGCCAATTATGAAAAAAGTGAGCAAAGGAACTATGTTATTAAATGTTGCAAGGATATTAAACCAATTGTCTTATTCTGAATATGATTCTTCCATTTTTGATTTTAAAACAGATAAAACAGCTATTTTGAATGGGCTGCTTATATTTGGCTTGAAAAGCGGTGAGCCGGTAAAGGTTACCTATCCTCAAACGATGAATATTTTGGTGGAGCCTTACAAGACCAAAGAATAATTTACTTTTTAAGAATTAAATTCCCCAATACTAATATATCCATATTGGTTTTTAGAAAACAGTTTATTGCATCTTGAGGAGTACAGACAATGGGCTCTCCTCTCACATTGAAAGAGGTATTTACAACAAGTGGGAAGCCGGATATCTTATCAATTTCTTTTAAAAGTTTATAAAATAGCTCATTATCGTGCTTAGAAACAGTTTGGGTGCGAGATGAATAATCAACATGAGTAACAGCCTGAATTTTTGATCTCGTATCTTCTAATTTGTTAAGCCCTTCACTGGATGTCTCGTTTGACAATAGTTTGAGGGAGTCTTTAATTTGATAGGTAAACAACATATAAGGGCTTTCTACACCTTGCATTTGGCCTGGAGGCTTAAAATAGTCAAGGGCTTTTTCCTGTAGAATGCTGGGTGCGAATGGACGGAAAGATTCCCTGAATTTTATTTTTAAGTTTATGTTTTTCTGTGTTGTTAGAGAATTGGCTTTTCCTAAGATAGCCCTGTTACCTAAACTTCTGGGCCCAAATTCCATTCGGCCTTGAAACCATCCAATTATCTTATCATTGTCAATATTTATAGCAACTTCTGTTAGTAGCTCTTGTTGATTCAGTTTCTTATACGAAAGATTATTGGTTTCTAAAATTGATTTTATTTCTCTTTCTTTAAAAGATGGGCCTAAGCAGGCTCCATGCATTTTATCTTCTTTACCAATAAACCTTTCATTTTTTAGATGTAGATAGTGAGTTGCTAAAGCAGCACCTAAACTACCACCGGCATCTCCAGAAGCAGGTTGTACCCAAATATGCTCAATGGGGGTTTGCTCTAAGATTTTAGAGTTAGCTACACAATTAAGAGCTACTCCCCCTGCCATAGTTAAAGTAGTTAAATCATACTTAGTGCTTGCATGGTTTACTATTGAAATTATTATATCTTCAGTTACCTCTTGTATTGAAGCGGCTATATTTAAATGAAATGGAAGTATTTTTCCTTCAGGGCTTCTGGCTTTGGTATCGAACAGGGTAACGAAAGCATTGTTTATCATAGATAATTTTCTCGAAAACCCGAAGTATTTCATATTTAAAGCAAATGACCCATCTTTATTAATCCTGATAAGGTTAGTTGTAATAATATCCTTGTAAATAGGCTTTCCATAGGGAGCCAGACCCATCACTTTGTATTCACCTGAATTTACTTTAAACCCAAGATATTGTGTAAACGAAGAATACAGTAACCCCAGCGAATGAGGATAACTTATAGTTTCTTTGATATTAATGTTGTTTTTACTTCCAATACCAATAGCTGTGGTAGTCCATTCTCCTACGCCATCAATTGTAAGAATCAAAGATTCTTTAAAAGGAGATGGATAAAAGGCAGAACCCATGTGGGATAGGTGATGATCTGAGAAAAGGACTGATTTGTTCCAATCGGGATCTATTTTTTTTAATTGTTTAGCAATGTTCAATTTCATAAACAATTTGTCTTTTATCCAGGTTGGAATAGATTTTATATAAAACAGGAAACCATAAGGCGCATTTGAAATAATGGTATCAAGAATCCTGTCAAACTTTAAAAGAGGCTTTTCGTAAAAAACAATATGGTTAATATCGGATAGTTTTACACCTGCTTCGTTAAGGCAATACCTAATGGCATGTGATGGAAACGACTCGTCATTTTTAATTCTTGTAAACCTTTCTTCTTGTGCGGCTGCCAGTATATCTCCATCTACTATTATACAGGCTGAGCTATCATGATAATAAGCGGAAATCCCTATAATTGTTATTTTCAAAACAGGGTATAAATTAGGGGTGCTACCACTGAGCCTTCGGTAAGAATTACCAGCAGACCAATAATCAGGAAGAGTATTATCAGTGGCAAAAGCCAAAGTTTTTTACGGTGAGATAAAAACTCCAGTAGTTCTTTTAGAAACTCCAGCATTAGAATTGTTTGTTAAAGTTAATAGGTTCGTCACCAGGGGTTAATGTCCAATTGGAGTTAAGTTTTTGATTTTTCCTTATAAACAGTTTCGAGATTATTGACATTGGAGTAATTATAATAAAATAAATAGCTGTAAAAATTATATATGTATTAATAATTCCCAACCAATGCCCGATAAACATCCAAAGTAAATATATAGGTTTAAGAATAGCAGGAGCTACAAATGCTACAAGAATAATGGCGAACAGAATACCCCCAAAGTTATACCACTTTAATAAAATAAAATCAATAGGGTATGCCCATACCAACACAATCAGAAATAGAATTGCTAGAAACAGCCCAAATTTTGTGTACTTATTCATAAAGAGCAAATAATGAAT
>JAMOMJ010000093.1 GCA_027067135.1 Cyclobacteriaceae bacterium | reverse complement strand
TATATCAAACGGAGGATAAACGTGTAAAAAAATGGCTCCGTGCTTTTATAAATGCTAAAATTGAAGAGGATAAAGGCTGGAATATCGAATTTAATATTAAAAACCTGGGTAATAAACTGTTTCAAGATAGTTTTATTGATATTAAAGACAAGTTGAAAGAAAACATTGATAACCTTGAAGGTTTTGTAACAGAATTACAAAAACAAGTAAACTTTTACCTCTCTGAAATGTGCGAGACTGGCACCAAAGCTTTGGACTTAATTGCCTCGCACCAGCTTGTAGAATCTGACTTTAGAGCCAATCTAATTCCTGTGTTTAAAAGGCTGAAAGCAGGCACTCAGGATTTAACCAAACCATTTAGTGCCACCTTTCTGTCTGCTGAATGGACAACCAAAAAATCGGAGAAAAAGGAAGAGGTTGAAGCTTGTGCACAAGCAGGCCTTCAAGAGTTGCGAGAGCACATTATTGGCTTAGTCCATAGCAACCATTACATAGAATATTTAGAAGCCAAAAACTTACTCTCAAATATTTACTCCTATGGCGTGCTTTCTGCCCTTTCTGATAATTTATGGGAGTACCGCAGTAGCAATAACCTGCTCTTACTTTCAGATACAGCTTCTATTTTAGATGGGGTGGTGTCCCTTTCGGATGCGCCATTTATATATGAAAAAATAGGAGCCCGCTATAAACATATTATGATTGATGAGTTTCAGGATACCTCTGCCCATCAGTGGAAAAACATTTTGCCTCTCTTGCAATATGCTCTTTTCGATGAAGGAAGCTTATTACTGGTGGGCGATGTAAAACAGTCTATTTACCGATGGCGTGGTGGAGATGTAAACCTGCTAATGCAGCAAGCTGCCATCGACCTTGCCAATCATTCTCCCATAGAGTCTGCACTTGACACCAACTACCGAAGCGGAAAAAATATCATCACATTTAATAATGCTTTCTTCCAGACAGCCAGTTACTCTTTAGCTTCTCTTTTCGAAAATTTTTCAAACAAAGCGGATGACATTGCCCGCGCCTATGAAGACGTAATCCAAAAGCCAAATAAAGAAATTGAAGGCTATGTAAAGATTGAGTTATTAGAAGATAATGATGAATTAAGCTGGAAAGAACAGGCCTTCGAAGCAACAAAGGAAAGCATTAAGCAAGCCTTGCAAGATGGTTTTGCACCTGAGGATATTTTAATTTTAGTGCGCAAAAATAAAGAAGCTGGTGAGGTTGCTGCTTATTTATTAAGTCAGGGAATTCATACCATCACAGATGAAGCACTCTTATTAGAAAAATCACCTTTGGTGCAGTTTTTAATAAATGGATTGCAACTTATTCTTAACCCGAATAATAAGCTTATTCTTACCAATCTAAGCTATTTTCTTAACATTATTCATAAGCAATCGGCTAGTCAATCGCTTGAAAATACCTTGGATAGTTCTCCATTAACAGGCATAACCACAAGTTTAAATACCTACGAAGCCATTGAAAAGTTGATTGAAAACTATCGGTTAAACGAGCAGTTCGACCCTTTTTTACAAGGTCTGCAAGACCTATGCTTATCACTGGCTCAAAAGGGCTATGTCTCTATCTCAAGCTTCCTCGACAGGTGGAACGAACTACACCAAGACAATAAATCCAAGCCTTCCATTATTTTGGGAAAACCCAAAGGTGCTGTTCAGGTAAAGAGTATTCACAAATCGAAAGGGCTCGAAAGCCCCATTGTAATTATGCCGCAGGTAGGCGGTGGTTTTTATAGACCACAGCACGTGTTTTGGCCCACAAAGTTGCCCGACAGGTATGAAAAATGGGGAAGCCTGCCTCTTAATTTTACCAGCACATTGGAATTAACAGATTTTGCTAACAATTACGAGCAAGAAAGTTTTGAAATAGCATTAGAAGAACTAAATACCCTTTATGTTGGCTTTACACGTGCTATCGAACGATTATATGTATTTGTTGATAACAAAAAATTGAAGAAATCTTTCCAACACCTCATTAAAAGTGTTTTAACCAGCGATGCTTTCAGTCTCTCTAACCATTTTGATGGAACTGTTTTCGAACTTGGCAACCCGGCTCATGCACATCCAAAAGAAAGTGATTCGGTGCAAGATATGTACCTAACCGATTACCCCACAATTAACCCTGATTTAAAACTTGCTCCCGCTAAAGAAACTGACTTTTGGAAACAACTTAACACCGAAAAGGCCAATAATATTCGGTCGGGTATTAGGCTTCACTCCATAATGGCGCAATTAAAAACCTTTGAGCTTTCCGCACTCGATGGTATCCTTGAATCCATTATACAATTAATGGTACTCAAAGGAGAATTTTCAGAGAAGGACGCTTCAGGTTTTAAGAAAAAAATCAAAGCTTTATTTTCTACACTACCTGATTTGCACCAATGGTTTTCGCCAGGTTGGGATGTAATAAATGAGCATAAAATATTGGCCAATGGCACTGCCTATATTCCTGATAGAGTAATTGTGAAAGAAGGGAAGGCCGTAATTCTGGATTTTAAAAGAGGAGCAAAATCAGACGGTCATAAAAACCAAATAAAGAACTATGCAGATTTGCTCACCCAAATGGGCTACAAAGTGGAAGAAAAGTATTTAGTGTATATAGAGTTAGCAGAACTAGTGGAGGTGGTATGAAGCGATTTTTAGACTATATTATTGAAGACATCAACCCTGATAAGTTAAAGGATTTAAGAACGACCTGCTATGTTTTTCCAACCCAACGGGCTTGTCGTCATTTCGAAGTGCTACTTCAACAGAAATTTGATACAAAAGTGTTCTGGGCACCTGCCATTTTAAGCATTCAGGAATTTATTGAGCACCTAAACCCCAGCACTTGCCTGGCCTCTGAAATTCAGCAGATTACGGAGTTGTTTGGCGTATATAAAAAGCTGGAACCCACTATTGTGTTCGAGGATTTTTATGGCTGGGCAAAAGTGCTGCTCAAAGATTTTGATGAGGTGGATCGCTATCTGGTGGATGCTAGACTGCTCTATAAAAATTTGCAAGATATTAAAGACCTCGATCAGGTGTTTGGCCCTGATGAAGAAGCTTTGAAGGCTATTATTGAATTTCAAAAAGTAATTGATGTATCCGGGAATGGTGAGCTGTTTAAAGAATTTGATACTACCTGGAACACCGTAGGCAAAGCCTACTTTATGTTTCAGGAAGCATTAAAAGCCAAAGGGCTTGGGTATAACGGAATGCTCTACCGTGCTTCGGCAAATGCTATTAAGGCAGGAGAACCAACTCCGTTTAACCAGGTTGTTTTTGCAGGGTTTAATGCCTTATCATTAGCCGAAGAAGTTATTTTTGGCCACTTACTTTCTACTAATGTAGCTCAGGTTTATTTTGATGTGGATCGCTTTTACTTCAACAAACAAAACTTAGAAGCAGCTAAATTTTTAAATAGGTATAAGTACTTATGGAGAGGAGAGAACGTCCATTGGATTGATGCCAATGGCTTTAACATCAATAGAGTAATTGACGTACTAGGCACCCCTTTAGGTGTTACACAAGCTAAAATAGCTTCTAATATTTTCACCGGAAATAAAGCCTATCAGTTTAATAATACGGCTGTGGTTTTGGCCGATGAAGGGTTGCTAAATCCGGTTTTATATGCCTTACCTCAAACCGATTTACCAATTAATATTACCATGGGACAACCGGTGGCTGCCCACCCCCTTGGCGAATTTATCAAATACTATTTTGAGTACCAGACACGACTCGATAAAGAATCTATACCTGTGGACGCTTTGCAAACACTGGCTTCCAATGTATTTATTCAGCAGCATAATTTAAAATTGGCAGAATGGTTGGCCAAAACCAAGCAAACCCATATTTCCTGGGCTTGGTTAGCTCAGTTTAATGAGCTATCTAATTTGGCAAAAGAAGCATTTACGCCCCAATCAAATCCCATTTATTTATTTGATGAAGCCTTACGGTTTATAGAAAAAATAAACGATAACAGCGAACAATCGGATGATGGCATTGCTACTATTTTATACAAAACTTTGCAACAGCTTAAGCTGGAGTTACTGCAAGTAAGTACTCATTTTGAAACTAAGTTTATTAAAAAGATTGTGCTCGAATCTTTAAGTACACTTAAATTACCACTGGGCAAGGAATCGAGCAATGGGCTGCAAATAATGGGTTTCCTTGAAACCAGAATGCTCGATTTTGAAAACCTCATTATTTTATCGGTAAACGAAGGAATGTTGCCTGCTTCGGCCAGCAATAAATCTTTTATCCCGTTTGGGCTGCGTAAAGCATTTAAAATGCCTCATTTTACGGAGCAGGATAGTATTTACGCTTATCATTTTTACCGCTTATTGCAACGAGCCAAAAACGTTTCGCTTATTTATAATACCGAACTTACCGTAGATGGCTCGGGTGAAAAAAGCAGGTATATTTTGCAATTAGCACACCGCATTAAAACCGAGAAACTCCCAATAACATTAAATGAATCTACCGTTAGTATTCCGCTTTCGACCGAAACCTTACAGCCACGAGAAATCAACGTGAAGAAAAGCGAGGAAATTATTAAACAGTTAGAATACCTTTTGTTCGAAAGATCAAACGAACGACCCATTTCTCCAACTTTGGTACTAGACTATATTGAATGTCCGTTACGATTTTACTTAAAACGGATTAAAAAATTACGAAAAGACGATGATGCTACCAATAAAATTGATGCCCGCGAATTTGGGAATATTGTACACCATACTCTGCAACATTTATATGAGCCTTTTATAGGCAAAACACTTTCTAAAAAAGACATTCTTAATTTAAAGAAAACGAAACTTGCCTCTCAAATCGACAAGGCATTTGAAACAGAACTTGAACTAAAAACCATTAGTGGAAAGAACGACTACCAACGATATATTATTAAAAATACGTTAGAGCGTTTACTCGATAAAGATGCTGTACAAGCTCCTTTATCAATCAAAGGGCTGGAACTTGTATTAAACAAAGAGAGCTTTAATCTGTTATTACCAATTAATGGTAGCCACATTCAATTAGGAGGAATTATTGATCGGTTGGATGAAATTGAAATAGAAGGTACAACCTCATTAGTGCGCATAATCGATTATAAAACAGGCAAGGTAGGGATGCAAAAAACGGCCATTTATAAAAAGCCTGTTGAGCTTGAAACGTACATAAACAATTACTTTACCAAGCCTGATTTTAAAGTAGAGTTTCAGTCGTATTATTATGCGCTTATTTACCAACGCAACCACCCAGATACTGGCGTAACCGCAGGTATTTACGGGCTAAAATCTATTGGTTCAGGCGTGCAATATGTGCGCAACAAACCACAACCTGTTCCTGCTGAACTATTCAATTTATTTGAAGATCGGCTTACCAAGCTTTTCGAAGAAATTCTAAACCCGGCAGTAGAGTTTTGCCAAACCGAAGAAACTAATACCTGCGGATATTGTGAGTTTAAGGGGATTTGCGGGAGGTAAGATTTACAAAAACACTGGTTTCCCTTTCCACAAATCTTCCAATTCCACTGGGCCTCCAAAATATTCATTTTTAAAACGATTCATTTCATCAATCGTTTCATTGCTCATAATTTCAGAGAGTTGATCCATGGCTCTTCCACCTAAAATATAGGGCATGGTCGTGGCTATCATTTTATCTCCTCTAAAATGGCCTAACATCATGTACTCACTCATTTCGGTAATAGGTTCATTATGCAAAGAACACTTCGATAATAGCTCTTCAATCGGTTCTCCCTCGCCCTGCTGGTGCGCTTGAATTTTGCTCATAAAAAGTTGTTGGTTGGAGAAAAATGCCTGCATATTTTGCATCGACTCCTTTGAAATGGATTGTTGCATATTTTGAGCACAAGCCGAGCAAATGGCGTATTCAAACACAATGTCTTTTACCTGATATGCAATATTGTTTTTTACGGCTTTCTCCACAAAATAATCCGTAGTACCTAAACTTAAATCAAGGCCACACACCTTACATTCTTTAAATGGTTCGGTACTTTCAAAGGGGTAAAATTCTTCAGGGATATCTAACATATTCGGTTGCATACTAAAGAAGTTCGGAGTGTTAAGTTGAAAGTTCGAAGTTAAGAATAATGTTCCTTATTTATAAAAGGGATTAGTGCTAAAATAAGCGCCTGTTCATAATAGCTGGTACGAGTTAGTAAATTATTGGTGAGTAAGCCCACAGCACCACCTTTTTGCTTGGAGTTAGATTGCCCAAAGACCTGGTCATCTGCATGTCCTAACTCCATTCCTCCCTTAACCAATTCTGCTACTTTAGGAGGTAAAAAGAATGAACCTGTTCGCCCTTTACCGTACATTTCTTTTGACCTGATAACCATCCAGGCAAATGCCTCTAATTGGTTGCCATTATGGGCTACTCCGCCTTCGAGGCCAACCCAGTAATGGGCTTCAAAACTTTGTTTTGCATTCTTAACTCTATTTTCAGCGCCTAATAATGTTTCTTTTTCTCCAATGGGTTGGTCGGGCACTTCAGAGGTAACGCTTACCCCTTCACACTCAAATTTTTCATTTGGAAACACTTTTGAAAAAGCATTTTCAACTGCTTTTATTTTTGCCGGATTTTTGGAGGCTATAATTATTTTTTTCATTGTATATGGTTATTTTGAGGAAGTGAAGAATCTTCCAACTTTATACTAATTATTAAACGGATTCTTGCCTTCGCAGGAATGACGCTCTAGAACTATGGCAATAAGAACACAGCATTTGCAAATACCTTAAACCCACTTTGCCAAAAAGCTCTAAAAAGTGGGTCATCTACAAAATACACCACAGAACCATTGCCTATTTCTTCCACTCCAAAAACCAAGGAGTTACTTAATTCCTTTTGAGTTTTATAACCTGCAAAACCTGCTACAGGTTTACCAGAGGGGAGCACGGTTACATTCCAACCATTTTCGAGTAATTGGTATTTCTTACTGCTTCGTTTTAGGGTGAAATATTGGTTGTCATAACCAAACCCCAAAGGGTGGGTATTGTCCATTTTGGTTTTGTATATGGCACCTGGAATATATTCTTCCATCCCTTTTCGCTCTCTGCTCGCATACACTTCTTGAGTTGGCTCTTCTTCCTCCTCTTCGTCATCATCCTCATAAGTAGTAACCAATCCAAATTGGTCTGTATCTACAAAAGAACGAATGGCATTTTCCAAAAGAATTAGTTTGCCTCCATCCGACACCCATCGTTTTAATTCTTTTCGTTTCCCTTCTTTAATTGCGCTATAATATCCATTAGGAAAAACCAATACATCGTAATCCCAAAGGTCGATATGGCTTATATAATCCGTTCGAATGGTGGCTACTTGGTAGTTTAATACCTGATCGAAATAATACCAAACTTCACCGAATGCCGTAGGGGATACTCCATCTCCACCAATGATGGCTACCTCAGGTCGTTCTAGTAATCGCATGGAGCTAGATCCAAAATCTTTGCCTTGTACAGAGAAACCTGTTTGTACTTGAACAAGCGCAATTGAATGCATATTAGCTTCTTCAACCACCAATTTTTCGTAGCCCTTCAAATGCTTATTGTCGGCTTTGAGTACTAATAATGCCCCTCTTTTATAACTGTTGGATTTAGTTGTGAAAGGCTCATCAGCTACTCGAATATGTACACCTTTTGATTGTAAACTTCCAACTAATGCCAGGTCTTGTGTTGATTTTCCTTCCCACACAAATGCATATACTTTGGAATTTTCAAGGGTGTTTTTTGTAAAAGAAGTTGATTCCCACTCCCCACTAGAAATATCAGTGGTTGAGGCAATGGCGCTAAACCCTAAGCTATAAGGCAAGCTCCAAGCGGTTATATCATACGTGAGCGAATCTTCTAATTGTGTTCTTGGCTCAAAAAGCACCGAGGCCAATACGCCCTTGGGTTGGCTTACAGAAACCACCAAATCTCCTTTATGAATGGTGGTAGTGGTTTCAATGCCTTTGGCAAAGTCGAACCCTTGAATTTTCTTGTCGGCATTTACCTTGCCATAGGTTATCATTTGTTTATCCAACAGGTCGGTTAAGGCATTAATTTTCGATTGATTCTTTTCCGTAATCACATAGGATTTATACTTATTTTTTACTGGAGTCTTGTAAAAACTCTCAAATTCGGAAACAAGTTTTTCTGCATTTTTAGAAGCTACCTCCACTGTAGAAAGCCCTGTGGTATAATGATGTGCCACACGATCGGTAAGTTTTAAGGTATCTCCATTTTGCAATAAGGCTTGTAAACCGCCACGGCCATGTCCTGCTTGTTCGTAAGTCATACCAATAGCTCCGTTGAAAATAGGATAGGTATCTCCATAACTTGGGTAGAGTAAATCAAATGATTCCTTCGTGAAATATAGCCATCCGTTATCATCAAAATACTTGGCATGGTTTTCTCCAATGAGCCGTTGAAACTCACCTTGCCAAGGGGTAATTACATTATGATACGGCTTAGCCGCTGGAGCAAAATAATAGGGATTTTCAACATATTGCTCGTGGTAATCAACATGCACATGCGGCAACCATTTATTGTATAAGGCTATGCGTTGTTTCGATTCAACCTGTGTTTGCCAAGCCCAATCTCTGTTTAAGTCAAATACATAATGATTTTGTCGGCCACCAGGCCAAACTTCTCGGTGTTCCCTGCTATCTAAATTAGGGTTTGCATTTGCCCCCAGGGTTTGGTTATACCAATTAACATATCGCTCACGACCATCGGGGTTTATGCAAGGATCAAGAATAACAACTGTGTTCGTTAGCCAGTCTTGCACATCCTTATTTTGTCTATTGGCTAGTTCATACAAGGTTTGCATCATAGCTTCACTCGAAGAAGCTTCATTACCATGCACATTATAGCTAAGCCAAACAATTGGAATATTTTTAGAAGGAGAGCCGGCTTCTATGCCTGCTCTTTGCAAATTAGATGTTCTAATTTCTTCCAGCTGAGCCATATTTTCTTTAGAAGAAATAATTGCTACCATGAGTGGTCGATGTTCATAGGTTTCTCCATAAGAAACTAAGCTTATATTCTCATTGGTTGAAGCTACCTGCTCCACATAATCTATTATTTTATAATGATTTGTAAATTGAGTGCCTAAGGTATATCCCAAGTATTCTTTAGGAGATTGAGTAGTTTGAGCATGAGAAAGGGTTGAAATTGCGATGGATAGAACCACCAAAAAGAGACGTTTCATAGGGTATAATAAAATGTTAAACAAGAACGCCATTCCTCAAAAGGCAGGAATCCCTAAGATTGGAGCTACCCGTGTACAGGTTCCTGCCTTTGCAGGAATGACGTTGCATATTAATACCTGCAAATTATTAAATCTCGATGTATAGCCCATCGGATTTTACAGCTATTTGATAAAGGGTAAGGCTACCACATTTGTTAGAGGCTTCTGCACCTGTTTTTAGGTTAAATCTATACTCGTGCAAAGGGCAAATTATTTCATTAAAATTATTAAGGGTTCCTTTTACTAAAGAGGCTCTTTGATGCGGGCAAAGTTCATTGCTCACAGAAAACCCATTATTTGAATGAATGAGTAAGTAGCCCTTATTTTTTACAACTAATTTTCGGGTGGTTCCTTTAGGTACTTCTTGAATGGCCTCCTCTTCAGAGGAAAATAATTTTACGATCATTATTGGTTTAAGATGTCAAAAATTTGATAAAGGCCTTTACTCTCAGCTAATTCTATTCCTGCTTTTGATGCCCTTTTCTGTAGCTCTTTTTTATCTATATTAAATAATTTACTAATGCCTGATTTGTTCCATTTTAATTCCTTCCAGTTTCCATCACTAAAAACCACATAATGTCTTGATATTATGGACTCTTGTTTTTCTTTAGGAACAAACCTGATTTCATCAACTTTAAACTCATTTTCTGTTGGAGGTTCTTTATTCTCTATGTAGGAAGCAAGCAAATATTTTTGACTGTTATTGACGATTAAAAATTTTGATGTATTATTTATGTAAGCAACTATTATAACAAATCCACTAGTAGAGGAGGTATAAATTAGAGTGCCTGCAAGACCCATTGGTTTCAAGGTTAGTACTTTATTGTTTGTTACTACCTCTATGATATTCAAATGCCTGTTATAATTTAAACTATCATATTCTTTAGAAGTTCCATTTGTATAGAAGAGTTTTCCATTAGACCACTGAGACATCAGATATTCATTATTATTATCTGGGAAGGTAAGCTTAAACTCATCACTAAACTCTACTAACTTTTCAGCATTCAAGTTTAGAACTACATCTTGTGCATTAGCAAAACAAGAGGGAATAATTAAAATACATATCCATCTAATCATCTTGACTACAATCGATTGACCCTATTGGAGAGCCGTCTGGGAGAGGCAGTGTGTCTTGAGCCTCCCAATGAGACGGATTTTTATAAAAGTTGTTCAAACTGTAGTTCATAAGGCTAAGAAAGGCTTTCTCATTAACATCCTTTTCAGTTTTAGCAGCATTTTCAAAATCTGATTTCAAGTTTTTTAGTGTGAGAAGTGCGATAGCTTTGGTTTGAACACTTGCAGAGTTGCTTACAGCTAATTTTATAATTTGATTTAATACCACATTGGAAACAGCATGTTGAACTTCTTGATTGAGTCCTTTTTGTCGGCTCGCCCAAATGGTTTTTTTAATTAATTCGTCTAGCACATAGCCTAAACTTGGTTGAGCTTTATCCCTTGCATTATGTTCCACTAAACGGTTTGCTCGGGCTGGGTTCAATAATAAACTAACTGTCATTTCTGCACTCGACTCCGCAGCCCCAATTGGGTCGAACGTTAAACCGGTA
Organism: Cyclobacteriaceae bacterium; assembly: GCA_027067135.1. GTDB lineage: Bacteria > Bacteroidota > Bacteroidia > Cytophagales > Cyclobacteriaceae > JAKISE01. The sequence goes on along the minus strand of JAMOMJ010000093.1, from coordinate 5,724 downwards.
TTACTTTTTATATTTTCTCTGGTTCGGTAATACCCCAGAGGTCGGGGAGGTAATTGTTTTATAAGCGATTCTGGTAAGGTTAGCGTATTTGCATTTAATGCTTGAATAAGTGCATGTAATGCCTCTTTTTGCTCATCCACACTTACAAACGCTGTGGGTACTTGTCCATCGCCCTTAACTGCATACGTATAATGCAAGCCTCCAATTACTTTAGCGGCAGCCTCTACTTGGTATCGATGGTAAAAATAAATAGGAGAAAGTGCTTCTTCAATTTCAGCCATTGGCCTGCCTGTTTGTATCGTATTTAAACCCATATTACTTAATGCAATAGCTCTAACTTCTAATACATGTTCCAATTCTTTGGCTGCATTATTGCCATTATCCCATAAATGAGCTCTGGGGTTGGCACTACTTTTCGGCCGAGCATCCTGGTCGGATAAAAAAGAAAGTTTTTGGTTTTGATAGGCGTCTAAAAGAATTTCATTTAATGCTTTTTGTTCGTTGGTGTATTTGGTAAAATCAGAATAACCATAAGCTATACTTATCTTATCCCAAGCCCCAATTCGAGTATCATAGGCATCTTTCAAACTTAATTTTCCATCAATTATATCCACTTTAGGGTGGGGGTAGTCCATTACGGAAGCACGGCCATCCATACTGGCAGTGTAATTATGAGCTAAGCCCAGGGTGTGGCCAATTTCGTGAGCCGCTAATTGACGGAGGCGAGCCAAAGCCATCTCTTTCATAGCACCTGACCCGCTGGGTGAAGCATAAGGACTTAGCAGCCCTGTAGCAATTAAAAAATCTTGTCGAACCCGTAATGAGCCTAAGCTCACATGTCCTTTAATTATTTCTCCTGTTCTAGGGTCGCTTATGCTGCCACCATACGACCACCCTCTGGTAGAACGATGTACCCATTGGATAAGGTTATAGCGCACATCCATTGGGTCTGCGTCTTCGGGTAAAAGCTTTACAATAAACGCATTTTTATATCCAGCTGCTTCAAATGCCTGATTCCACCAACGGGCACCGTCCATTAAAGCAGAACGAATGGGTTCTGGAGCTCCACGGTCTAAATAATACACGATAGGCTCAACAGGTTCACTAATTGCCGCATTGGGGTCTTTCTTTTCTAACCGATGCCTATAAATAAAGCGTTTTACTAAAGGTTTATCAATGGGTGTGGCGTAATCTTGGTACGACATAGCAAAATACCCAGAGCGTGGATCGAACACCCTTGGTTTGTAATTATTGTCTGGCAGTTGAATAAAACTATGGTGCTGGCGCACTGTAACAGCAGAAGAGGTAGGCGTCACATTCCTAATATTATACCCCTCCGCTTTTCCTGTAAATGTAAGGGTAGCCTCAAACTCCGTATTTTCTGGAAACGACTTAATGCGACTTGGGTATAAAGCAGAACGGCTTTTGTCAATTTTATAACTGCCTTGCTTATTACGCTTTAATCGGCCACTTACATTATGAGCATCCTGCATTAAGAAGTTTGTCATGTTTACTAGATACCTCCCTTTTTCTTCTTTTAAAATTTTAAAGCCCCATAATACAGATTGAGCAAAAGCCTGTTCAACAGATTCTTTTTCATAGGTATTATCAGAATCTGCTCGATAACCTAGGTTGGGCTGAACCAATAATATTTTTGGCCCTGCTTTTATGAACTTAACTACTCGTTCGTTGCCTAACTGGCCTCTATCTAAACCAATATCGTTTGATCCAACCCCAGTTGCTAAGGAGTTAACATATAAGAATTCAAAACCTAGTTTATCAATTTCTAAAAACAACTCATCACTTTTAGTATCGTAATAAATGTTAAAGAACCCTTTTTGAGCATTCATCCCTTTTACGAAAGCATTGTATAAGGACGATTTTTGGGCATGAGTTTGAATGCCAAAGAGAGTAAGGAAACCAAGAAGCGTAAGTCGAGCGTATATAAATCTAATCATCCTTAAACTTACAACAAAAATAAAAGTTAGGAAACATTAAAATAGAGTAGCACCTTAAATTTCTTATCTCGGAAAAGGAAACAAAAAAATAGCTAAACAATAAGTGCTTAGCTATTCATTATCAAACCAATAATAGATTTAATAATCAAGATCTTTTTTGTGATTGCTAACTACCTTGTTAGGAAAAACCCATGGCGAAATAATTGCCAGTACAAACAAGAATAGAACTATAAATAACATTGCCATATTGGTATATTTTTGAATTGAGGTGCTAAGGTCTATAATTCTAATGAAAGAAGGAAGTAAATGCCAAACTAACAGATATTGTTTTGTATTTTAATGGAAAAGAAAAAAATATTCCTTATCCCGAACTCAGGTTACAAGGATAAAATGTGTTGTGGTATTGTAAGGGATGAACTTATGGTAAGGGTAGTTGATTATAAATCACCTATCGTTTTAGAACAGAATTATGTTCGACTAATGGATTTTACCAAACGACCTATGAAAGGGTTTGTTTTTGTAGAAGAAGGCAGATTCGCATCAAACGAAGCTCTGCAAAATTGGGTAGAACTAGGTGTTGAACATCAATTAGCAAGCAAATCTTAAGCCAACTTAAAACCGATAATAAATTCGGCTCCCTCTCCTTCGGAAGAATTACATTCTATTGTTCCGCCCATAAGTTCCATATATTCTTTAACAATTGAAAGCCCTAAACCTGTAGAAGATTCTCCAGCCGTAGGTTTGGCCGAAAGTCTTTGATAACGACCAAAAAGGTTTTTTTGATCTTCATCGGTAAACCCTGGGCCTTCATCTTTAATAGAAACATAAAGCAAACTATCTTCTACATAAGTGTTGATAAAGATATTTTTTTTGGGAAGCGAAAATTTGATTGCATTTGACACAAGGTTAGAAAGTACTTGAAGGCCAAAATTAGCATCGGCCATTATTAAAGGGAGGTTAGCTATTTTATTAAATAGAATTTTGATATTTTTTTGTAATGCATTTTGCTGTAGGCTTTCAATAGATTTATTAATTAGGTCGTTGGCACTTAATGGTTTCAACTCAATCTCCAATTCGGCTTGTTTTACATTATCCTTACTCAACACTTTGGAGATCATTTCGTTTAGTTTTTCTGCTGATTGATTTATTTTTTCAATAAACCCTTTTTGTTTTTCATTTAAGTTGCCATCCAGATCAAGTATGCCTATCAGCCCCATAATATTGGCTAAGGGGCTCCTTAAATCGTGAGCAACAATACTTACCAAATGGTTTTTTTCTTCATCTAGCTGTAGGAGCTTTTTGTTTTTGGCCGCTAGTAATTCATTCTGATCCTGGATGTTTTTCTGGTGTTTTTTAATTTCTTCATTTTTTAACTCGAGCTCATCAATGGCAATACGTTTAGCTTTATTATTTTTTATCAGAAAATAAGCCAATGCACCCATAATGAGTAATAAAACCATAAGCCCCAATCCAATTTTTCTTTGCTTTTCAAAAGTCTCTTTTTGAAAAGCATTTTCGATTTCAAATTGATGAATTTGATTCTGCTGCTTTTCGTATTTATAAGTTCGTTCAAGCTCTTCAATATCTTTATTGTTTTTTTCGTTAATAATTGAATCTTTATAGATTTCATAGCTTAAGTGGTTTAAATATGCCTCTTTATACCTGTTTAGAGCAGCAAAAGCTTTAGATAATTCGGAGAAGGAATCTGCAATTTCTTTTTTTGCACCAATAGATAAGGCTAGTTCTTTGCCTTTTTGTAAATATGGCAATGCTTGTTTTATCCTATTTTTAGCAACATAAACCTTTCCTACTCCTAAATAGGCATATATTATTGTTCTATTTTCTTGCAGTTTTGTTGATATTTCTATGGACTTGGTAAACATATAAAGTGCAGAATCCAACACATTCATTTTTAAATATATATCTGCTGTATTAGAGTAAAGGCTTGATTTTAATAGTTCGTTTTGAGTAGGCAAAATCATTTTTAATCCTAAAGAGCTATAGTAGAGTGCAGAGTCGTACATAGCCAATTCTCTATAGGAAAACCCAATGTTATTATAAGAATTAGATAGGCCAATACTATCATTTAACTGCCTTTTAATTTTGATAGATTTAAGATTATACTCAATACTTTTAGCAAATTTTTCCTGCCCAATATAAATAGTGGAAATGTTATTATATAACTTAGCTGTGCCCTTTAAATCCCCTAAAAACTCTTTCAATTTTAGAGACTGCAAATAGTTTTTTATACCCAACTCAAGTTCACCTTTATAATAATAAATGCTACCTGTAACGTTATAGGCATTAGCCATTTCTGCGGTATCTTTTCGTTCAATAGTAAGTTCTAAAAACTGGTTAGCTTTAATAAGAGCAGAGTCATAATTTCCTTTAAAAATATCTAATACTGCCAAATTTTTTATAGCGTACTGTTGCCCTTTGGTATAACTAATTTGAGAAGATAAGGATGCTGCTTCCTTGGCTAGAAGCAATGATTTAGCTATGTCTGCTTGTTTGGTTTCCCAACTAAGTGTATTTAATGAATCTATCTTTCTGATAATAACATTTTCAGTAGGCTGAAACGCAAAGAGTCTCAGGGAGAGAAAAAGGAGAAGGCTTGAAATCCAATATGATTTATAAGTCATTGATTTATAAAAGATTAGGTGTGTAGCAAGAATACTCATTAAAAATAACTTTACCATTCTTCATGTCAAAATTAGAACATCTTCTACAAACCATTGAACTATGCTAGTAGAAGCCTACCTTTGCAGCCCGTTAAAATGAGGCCGCTTATATTATGATTGAGTTCTTTAAAAAAAAGACTAAAAACGCTAAAAATGATATTCTTTCAGGTATCACTGTTTCTCTAGCACTTGTTCCCGAAGCTGTTGCTTTTGCCTTTGTGGCGGGTATCGACCCTATTATTGGATTGTACGGAGCATTTATGGTGGGTTTAATCACCTCAATTTTTGGTGGCAGACCTGGCATGATTTCCGGAGCTACTGGAGCTTTAGCGGTTGTAATGGTTGCCTTAGTAAAAGAGGGGAATGCCATGATGCCTGGTGTTCAGGATGCTGGTATTCAATACTTATTTGCTACCCTCGTGTTAATGGGCCTCATACAAATGGCGGCTGGCTTTTTAAAACTTGGAAAGTTTGTACGACTTATTCCTCACCCTGTAATGCTTGGGTTTGTTAATGGCTTAGCCATTGTTATTTTCATGTCGCAACTGGGCATGTTTAAAGTAGAAGGGCAATGGTTAGCGGGTATCGAAATGTGGGTGATGTTAGGGTTAGTATTATTAACCATGGGTATTATGTATGGTTTGCCTAAGCTAACTTCTAAGATTCCGGCAGGTTTAGTAGCTATTTTAACGGTATCACTCCTCGTAATTTTTGGAGGATTTGATACGCCAACTGTATTATCTTTTGTGCAATCTAATGGTGGTGAAGGAATTCAAGGAAGCCTCCCATCTTTCCTAATTCCTCAAGTACCATTTACCATAGCTAATTTTCTTTTTATATTACCCTATGCAGCCATATTAGCAGCTATTGGTTTAATTGAATCGTTGATGACCTTATCGTTAATTGATGAAGTAACCGAGACCAGAGGAAGTGGAAATAGAGAATGTGTGGCTCAGGGTGGCGCAAATATTATCAACGGATTTTTTGGTGGCATGGGAGGTTGTGCAATGATTGGCCAATCCATGATTAATGTTGAATCAGGTGGACGAGGTAGGTTATCAGGAATTGTAGCTGCACTCATGTTG
>JAMOMJ010000092.1 GCA_027067135.1 Cyclobacteriaceae bacterium | reverse complement strand
ATTCGTAGTAACTCCATTTTCGGCCTTTCTAGTATCTATATTATTTTTGATGAAGATATTGAGTTTTATTGGGGTCGAACACGGATTTTAGAAAAATTAAGTTCTTTGCCTTCAGGTACACTTCCTTCCGAAGTACAACCTGCCTTGGGCCCTGATGCCACAGCCTTGGGTCAAATATTTTGGTACACCTTAGAAGGTAGAAACCCTGAAACAGGCGAACCTACTGGTGGCTGGGATCCTCAAGAGTTGCGAACCATACAAGATTATTATGTAGGTTATGGCTTATTGGCTGCTAAGGGAGTATCCGAAGTAGCTGCCATTGGAGGGTTTGTAAAAGAGTACCAAGTAGATATCGACCCCATTGCTATGCGCGAAAATGGGGTAACAGTAGCTCAAATAATGAATGCCGTTAAAAAGAGTAACCTCGATATTGGTGCTCGAACGATTGAATTTAACCGGGCAGAATATTTAGTTAGGGGGCTTGGTTACATCAAAAGCTTAGAAGATTTAGAAGAGGCTGTTGTTATTGCACGAGGAAGTACACCTGTGCGTATAAAAGATGTGGCGGTTGTCAACTTTGGCCCTGCCACCCGAAGAGGTGGTTTGGATAAAGAAGGAGCAGAAGCAACAGGTGCAGTAGTAGTTTCTCGTTACGGAGCTAACCCTTTGGAGGTAATTGATAATGTAAAGGAGAAAATTAAATTATTGGCTCCAGGTCTTCCTTCAAAAACATTGGCAGATGGTACTGTTTCTAAAGTAACCATCGTTCCTTTTTATGATCGTTCGGGGTTAATTAAAGAAACGTTAGGTACGCTTGAGTTTGCACTAGAACACGAAATACTTATTAGTATTTTGGTAGTTCTAGTGCTTGTAATGAACATTAGAGCTTCCATAATAATATCAAGTTTAGTACCCATTGCCGTGTTAATGACCTTTATATTAATGCGTCATTTTGGTGTAGATGCCAATGTAGTGGCATTATCTGGTATTGCCATTGCTATAGGGGTAATGATAGATGTGGGCATCGTGTTTACAGAGAATATTGTACGACACTTAGAGATGCCTGAAAATGAAGGTGTAAAAGGAAAAGCTTTATTAGAAGTTATTTATGTGGCTTCAGTGGAAGTTGGCTCAGCTATTATGACCGCCTTAGCGACTACAATTGTAAGTTTTCTGCCAGTATTTGCCATGCAAGCCTCTGAAGGGAAACTCTTTAGGCCTTTGGCTTTTACAAAAACATTTGCACTGGTTTCATCTTTAGTATTGGGGCTAATCTTGATACCTACAATTGCGCACTGGGTATTTGCAGTTCGTTTCGATAAAAAACGAGTTAAGCGTATTTGGAATATTGCGATTATTATTATTGGAGCTGGGCTATTAATAACTTATGGAAGCTGGGTTGCTATTGTATTGGTACTAATCGGTATAAATAATTTAGCCGAAGATTTTTTGCCAGAGGATAAACAGAAATACACAAACCTTGTTAATACAGCCTTAATTATAATTACCGTACTGGTATTCTTAACTAAGGGGTGGATGCCATTGGGAGCACAAAATAGTTTATTCGTAAACTTCTTATTTGTTGGCGTTGTGGTTGCCTCAGTGCTAGGCGTTTTAATGACCATCGTTCATTTTTATACCGATGTGCTTAGATGGGCATTAGCTAATAAATGGACATTCTTATCTATGCCAATGTTTGTTTTGCTATTTGGAATTTTAGCTTGGCAAGGAATAAATAACACATTTGGCTTTGTTGCCGATGGTGCCGAAAAAGTTGGATGGGAGCTGCGCCAAACAAAGGGGTGGCAATCATTAGCTAAAACCTTCCCAGGTTCTGGCAAAGAATTTATGCCTCATCTTGACGAAGGTTCATATTTATTAATGCCTACCACCATGGCACACTCTGGGGTGGAAGAAAATATCGATGTAATTGAAAAGGTGGATCGTTATGTGGCCTCTATTCCAGAAGTAAGTTCGGTAGTGGGCAAGTGGGGTAGGGTAAATTCTGCGCTCGATCCTGCGCCTATCTCTATGTTCGAAAATACCATTGATTATGTGCCTGAGTATAAGGTGGATGAAGATGGAAGAAGAATGCGTTTTAAAGTAGATGATGAAGGTAATTATATGCTCAAGGACGGTTCAACCTATAATGTAGAACGTGATGGATTTCGTAAGATTAAGCACGAACAATTACAGCACGACAAGAATGGAGAGTATTTTAGACAATGGCGACCTGAAATTAAAAACCCGAATGATATTTGGAATGAAATCGTGAAGGCTACTAAAGTGCCTGGAATGACCTCTGCACCCAAATTACAGCCTATTCAAACCCGTTTGATTATGCTTTCAACAGGAATGAGAGCACCAATAGGTATTAAAGTATATGGGCCAGATTTAGAAACCATTGAAAAGGTTGGTCTTGCTTTGGAGAAAATTTTGCAAGAGGTACCAAGTGTTAATTCAGCATCGGTTTTTGCAGATAGAATTGTAGGTAAACCCTATATGGAGTTTGACATCGACCGTAAAGCGATTGCTCGATATGGCTTAACAGTTGAGGATTTTCAAATGGCCATTGGGGTTGCTATTGGGGGTAATAAATTAACAAGTACGGTGGAAGGGCGTGAGCGTTTTCCTGTACGAGTACGTTATGCTCGTGAGTACAGAGATAACCCTGACGATGTGAAAAAAGTACTTATTCCTACACCATCTGGTATTCAAGTTCCTTTAGAAGAACTAGCTGAAGTTACGTTTAGAAGAGGCCCTCAGATGATTAAAAGTGAAGATACCTTTTTAGTAGGGTATGTAATTTTTGATAAAAAAGATGATGTGGCAGAAGTAGATGCGGTAGAAGAAACCCAGCGTTTTATCGATGCCAAAATTGCTTCGGGTGAGTTGGTTATTCCTGCAGGAGTAAATTATAAATTCACAGGTAATTACGAAAGTCAAATCCGTGCAACTAAAAGATTGGCCATTGTGGTTCCAATTTCTTTATTGGTAATCTTCTTGATTTTATACTTCCAGTTTGGCAATGTTCAAACTACCTCTATGGTGTTCTCCGGAATATTTGTGGCTTTTGCAGGTGGTTTTATTATGCTGTGGCTTTATGGTCAGGGTTGGTTTATGAACTTTGGCGTTGCTGGTATCGAAATGAGAGACTTATTTCAGATGCATACCATTAACCTAAGTGTGGCTGTTTGGGTAGGTTTTATAGCCTTGTTTGGTATTGCCACAGATGATGGTGTAATTATGGGTACTTACATTAAACAAGTGTTTGAGGAAGAAAAACCAACAACTGTAGAAGGTATTCGTACTGCGATATTGCATGCTGGTAGCAAACGTGTTCGTCCTGCTATGATGACGGCAGCAGTAGCTGTAATTGCACTTATTCCTGTGCTTACATCTACAGGTAAAGGTTCGGATATTATGGTGCCTATGGCAATTCCTTCATTTGGAGGTATGCTAATTCAGGTAATGACAATGTTCGTAGTTCCAGTGCTGTATAGTATGTGGAAAGAAAATGGATTGAAGAATGGTAACTTATTAGAAGATTAATTATGGAAACAATTAAAAAAATAAACGTCATTCTGAGCCCTAATAATATGTCGAAAATTTTAATCATTCTTGATAGGACGAAGAATCTCTTCAGTTGGATTAGATTCTTCGTCTTACCTTATGGGTACACTACCATGAACACTCG
>JAMOMJ010000091.1 GCA_027067135.1 Cyclobacteriaceae bacterium | reverse complement strand
ACATCGCCTTCAGCCGCTTGAGGTGCGACTGACCGGACTTTATGAACGGGATGAAAACCAAACTCATTGAGTCTATCGAAGGCCTTTAAACGGAGGTGCGACTGACCGGACTTTATGAACGGGATGAAAACCAAAGTCAGGTGCTCCCAACCACCCTGTTCTGTGGTGCGACTGACCGGACTTTATGAACGGGATGAAAACGGCGTAAGCCGGCAGTGTTACTTCCACCCCGTAGGGTGCGACTGACCGGACTTTATGAACGGGATGAAAACCCTGTTGCTCCTGTGCGTCCAGTTGCTCCAGTTTTGGTGCGACTGACCGGACTTTATGAACGGGATGAAAACTTCGTTTCGTTCCGGGAATTCCCAGAACCAACAAGGTGCGACTGACCGGACTTTAAGAACGGGATTTAGTGAGCTAGCACTTCCAGTGCTTTTCTGAAAGTGTGTACTCAATTATTAGAACGAGCATAGCGAGTCGGAAAACATGGTTGAGGCTTACACGATGAGACTGAGACGATGATAAGTGAATTTTGAGAAAACCAAGTATCAGGTTAGTTAAGTGCTGGGAACCCTTCGACAAGCTCAGGGAACGCTTTCAAACAAAAGCACGTTTGCTGATCTTGTTGACGCATGAAGCATTGGTCAATATTCGCCTAATTTACTTGGATTGGATCTTAATAACTAGAAAATAATCGTTATTACAAATAAAGAGTAAATACTTTGTATATTAGTGAAAAAATAAAACAGAAGGCTGAATTTAAAGCTAAAGAGATGTTGTTATTGCGTGAAACTACATCCTATATTTCACTCGGTAAAAATTTTTAATACTTACCTGTAAGACAGATGAAATTAAGCAAGAAAATATCTTCTATGATTTTGTATTAGAACAAACAACTTTCTTTTTAGGGCTTAAATAAGCTTGATTGTATCTTTCATGTCTTCTGCTAAGAGGTCTCTCTCAGTAAATAAATTCAATATCCTCTGTTTTAATTTCAATATCATGGCGTATTCCTGTTTCACTGGTTGAGGCGTGTATGACTTGCCCTTGAGCATTAAAAGCTTTTAGACAAAAAAGCTCGGTTAGGGTGCTATCTTTTAATATTTTTTGTATAGATGTTTTTACTCTATTGCTGTTCTTTGTCTTAAAATCTGCCCATTGCTGAACTCCTTCTAGCCTATCGGTATGTTTGCTTTCAGGTTGTTCCCCAATCAGCGCACGTTCAATTCCTTCTAGGGTATTGTCTGTTCTTGGATCAGTTGAGGTGTAATCACTCAAGGTATTATCAATATGAAATTTGAACGAATGAATTTGGGATAAAGCAGTTGCTATGGTATCAGCACTTCCTTGGTAGGCTGTATGTGCTATGGGTTTTCCTTTTAGTTTTTGCTCAATAATCCAGGTATAAAGTGCATAGGGCGCTGTACTCATTTTTATATGAATGCCTGATGCGACTATGCTTGACTTTGGGTAGTCTATTTCTAATGTTTGTTTTTCAAAAATACGTCTACCCATTGCTATTATTTCTAATCGACTTTTACCTGAGCAAAAGGTATTTTTCGGTAAATTTCCTCTGAGTCTTATGTAGTCAATATGTATCAGGTCTACACTGATTTCTCGAACATCTACAATATCTCCATTGAATGTTTTGATTTTTTGTTTTAGTGGTTGTGAAGGAAAAAAGAAATCTGGGTTGTTTTCAATACGCGGGTCAGATACCAACACTTGAGACATTCTGTCTACTTGTCGAGAGCAAATATTCATGGCAAGACCTGCGTGTAAATCTAAGCTTTTTCGTCCTCCTCCAACGGATAGATGTAATTGGCCATTCTTTGCTTCACACCATTCTGCAATTTTATTGAATATGGTATCTGCTGCATCTTCACTATCTTGATTTGTGCGTATATCTTCTAATGGGTTTTCATCATTATCTTTGAAGGTTATGCAATGTTCTAAGGTGAAGTCAGGACACTCTAAGTTGAAATGTTCGTATAGTTTGTTAAGCCATTCGTCATCAATGAGTTTTTCCTTGCACCGCTTTATTCCTACAGAAGTACTCATTACATAAATATGTGTTGGGGTATTGGTGGGGTCGTTATTAATAATTGCAAAGATGCTTTCAGTAACAATTTGAGGGTTTGTACCTAATATGGCGGCAAAGATTCTCTTTTCTGTTTTCATTTATTCCTTGGAACTCTTTTCGTTAACGTGGATAAGATAATAGTCTCTTTATTTTAGAAACTTATGTTGGGAATATTCCAATCTCATTGTTTTCTCCATTTGATAATTACACTACTGGCATGGAGTTAATAGGCCGAATTGATTCGTCACTATTTATTCCATTATCGTCACTATTAATTATAGAAAATGGAGAGAATGATGAAAAGAAGTATAGTTTTTATTCTAGCACTATTTATCTTGGGTGGCTGTTCTGCTGCTGATATGAAGATGGTTCAAGAGGAAATAGCAAAAGGTTTAAAAGAGATAAAAATCAGAAAGCCAAGAGGTAGTAATAACTATCGAAGTGCCAATGTAAGGAAAACTGCTAGAACTAATATTGAAGTGGTAAATAATAATTTACCTGAATGTAGAGGAATTACGTTGCATCGAGCCTTTGTAGATCAAATGCCATTTTATTATGGAGGTTCTGTCATAACAACAATACCTCTTTATAAAGTAGTGATTACTAATAAAGGTAAGCGTAGAAAAGTAATGTTTGATATTTATTATAAGCAGGATTTTGGCAATAGAAAGTTTGGGACTAAACAGCCTACAACTCATTATTTGAAGGAGTTTGGTCCAGTAACTTTACGAGCAAATACTATTAATAAAACTATCACTTTGGAAAAACCAAAAGGTCGCCAAGTGTATGAAAGAGTTGAATTAGTATCGTGTGATTAATAGTTTATTTTTTAAGGAGTTTAAAGATGAAAGTATTAGGAATTATTGTAAATATATTTTTGCCAGGTATTGGTACTTTGTTTGTTAAGAAATGGGGGCAGGCAATAGCTCAGATCGTATTGGGAATTATTGGCGTGTTACTTTCAATTACAGGAATAGGTAGTATTATTGGCCTCCCTCTTTTAATTGGTGTTTGGATTTGGTCGATTGTTACTGTAGCTAATACACAATCTCAACCTGTAGAGGTTGTTGTTAGAAACGAATAAAGCAATATGATTTAAACTAACTGTTGAAAAGTCCCAAATAAGGAGGAAATACCTTTTGGGACTTTTTGGCTATTTTGATAGCTATGCATGAAATATTTTCTGCATTCAAAATGGCTAAATTCTTTTTTTTACTTAAACGTCGCTCAACAGCTCTGATATTAACCTTCCTTTTAAAGAAAGTAGAAAAAGTTACATTTTTTTACCCTCGTCGTACTTTTGTGCATCGGTTCGTAGGGGGTATTTTTCAGTCTATATGCTTGATAAGTCCCAATTTAAGACCTATAATCCCCACTATGGGTCCTTATTTTTATAAATATTTATAATGCAAACAACTATTGCAGATTCGCTTTTCACTAAAACACAGCAAAAGGTCATGGGCTTGTTATTTAGAAAGCCAGACACTTCATTTTATCTCAATGAGATTGTAAGACTTGCTGATATGGGTAAAGGGACAATTAAGCGTGAGCTTGAAAAAATGACTCAAGCGGGGTTATTGACGGTTAAACGTATCGGCAACCAGACTCACTATCAAGC
>JAMOMJ010000090.1 GCA_027067135.1 Cyclobacteriaceae bacterium | reverse complement strand
CGTATGCAATTAAATCACTTAAAAACTGCTCTTCAAGCGTATCAATCATCTTTATTCTAAAGTCATTATTATCAAATATTTCCATTACTTCAAACTTCCACTGTTCGCCATAATTTGTTAGCGAGTAGCATTTTCCGGTTCTCATAATGTCAAAAGAGGCGTTCATTTTATAAATGGATTTTGGTCTTTCAAAGCTAAAGGTTCCCAATAAAAAAACTACATTTGTAAATTAATATAAATTAAATTAAGCATTATGTCACTAAGTATTTCCGGCTCCATTTTAGAAATTTCAGAAGTTCAGCAAATTAAAGAAACTTTTAAGAAAAGAGAATTTATATTAGAATCTACAGAGAATCCTCAGTATCCGGAATTTATCAAGTTTGAGTTGATACAAGATAAGTGTGCTATTATGGATGCACATAAAGCGGGTGATAAAATAACGGTACATTTTAATTTAAAAGGAAGGAAGTGGACAGATAGAGAAGGAAAAGTTGTTTATTTTAACTCTTTACAAGCTTGGAAAATTGACCTTGAAGGAAGCTCCCAACCAGCATCTCCTAGCTCCTCTACTTCTGCTCCTGAAACAGCTCCGTTAGAGGGCCTTTCTGAACCTGCTTGGTCGAGTGATGATAAAGAGGATGATTTGCCATTTTAATTTATATGAAGTTAGCTTACTACGTATTTTAGGTGTTTTTACCTATTTACCATCTTGTATCAATTAAGTACCTTTAACGTTAGACTATTTTAAAATCGCTGAAAAACTAACCAACCAAGCATGACAGCCTCACTTTATATTGTTGAAGACGATGAGATATACGCACAGTTTTTAAAAGCCAATTTTAAGAGCGAGTACAATGTTTATACTTTTATTACTGCAGAAGAATGCTTAGAGGCTATTAAGGGTAAAACTCCCAGTGTTATGATTCTTGATTATAATTTACCCGGTATGAGTGGTATTGATTTATATGAGCAATTAAAACCCTTGTACACAAACGCTAAATTTATTATGCTTAGCTCTATTGATGATGGAGCACAAGTGCTTGAGTTTATTAAAAAAGGAGTAAATGATTATGTGGTAAAAGACGATAATGTTATCTCATCTTTGCAAAACGTAATTAAGGGAGAGGATAAATTTTCGCTTAGCTGAATTAACGCTCTACTAGACTATTTAATAGGAAGCTCTAATGTAAAGCTGATTTCAGAGTCTTTTTGCCTAAATACTATTTCTCCAGATAAAGCATGTGCATATTTTTGGGCAATAAATAAACCGTTGCCTAGTGCACTTTCTCCATGAGTTGGCCTTGGGGTAAGAGGTGAACTTCTTTTAAAAAGATTCCTTACTTCTTCTGATGGTATTGGCCCACTTTGAGTTATAATTTCTAAGCTCAATACTTTATTATTTGTTAAAAGGCTTACACTAATTATACTTTCTTTAGGGGAGAATTTTACAGCATTTGAAACCAGGTTGTCAAATACTCGTTCAATTGCCCTTTTATCTGACCAAGCGGTCACTTTACTGATTTTTGGCCTAACAGAAAGGATTTTTGCATCGATTTGTTTGGCATAGCTTTTGAAACCCTCATCCAATAATAGATCTAATTGAAGTTCTTCGAGGTTAAGTTCAATACTATTATTTTCAATGGCTCTCAAATCCATTAAGTTGCGTACCACTGTAAGCCCTTCTTTAATAACCCACTCCATACGACTCAGATAATCCAGCTGTTCTTCATTAAGGTTTTCGGATACTAACTGGAGCAAATTACTTAATGCAAATAGTTTATTAAATGGAGATTTAACATCATGAGAAACCAATTTAAGCAATTGCTTTTTTTCTTGCTCTAATTCAAGTACTCTCTCTTCGAGTTTTCTGATGATCTCTTGATTTGCCATACTAACTAAAATCTATATTATTAAATTTTGGTCAATGCTCAAAATTTAAACACGTTTAATTACCTGGCAGCTATTGTTCCCATCATTATGTAATTGATAAAATAAAGTTTACTAACTTAGTTGCTTAAGACAATATCTAAACTTAATTAATGGAAAACAATAATTATTTTGAAGCGCTACTATACCTACTTAGAGTAATAGTATATGCCGATGGCGTGTTTGATGAAGAGGAGTCAAATGCTATAAAAGAAATTTGCGAAATTGAAAATATTTCGAACGATTACTATAAAGATTTTTGTGATCGAGTAAAAGGAGTTTCTGAAAAAGAAATGTACATTGCTGGTATAGACAAAGTGCAGCAATGTTCTCGTGAAGAGCAAATAAAAGTATTTGTATGGCTTTATAAAATGGCCGAGGTTGATGGAACGGTTCATGTAAAAGAGGTTCGTTTCTTGCTCTATTCTTTTAGACAGGCCGATATTGAGTTTGAAGATGTTGAGAATGCTGCTATGAAAACACCAAAGTTGAATAGGAGTTAGCTTGTTTAGGCAATATTTAAAACCTAAATTTATTTAAATGTATGTTGTATTATTTTTAAGATAATCTAATGTCGAAAAAAATATTTATTGTAGAGGATGATTCAGAATATGCTGAATTTATTAAGGCGAAACTTCGCAGAAAGTATAAGATTTATTCATTTTCTAATGCAGAGGATTGCCAAATTTCTTTAAAATCGATTACGCCTGATGTATTGGTTTTAGACTACTATCTTCCCGGTATGAGTGGCATCGATCTCTATGAAAAAGTAAAAGCTAGTTTGCCAGATTCTACAAAAGTTATAATCCTTAGTTCTATGGATGACGGAAAGTTGGTATTAGATTTTATTAAAAAAGGCATTCGAGATTATATTGTTAAAGATGATAATGTGATAGATTCTTTAGTATCCATTATAGAAGGAGAAGAAGATAAATACCTTGACTCTTTATTCGACTAATTTATTAAGCTATTAGTTTTAGATAGTGATGACCGATAAGAAAAAAAGAGGGAGTCTTACAATTATCTTTTTTGCGGCTTTATCACCTTTTTATTTATTTAATTGTACCCCTCAAAAAACAGAAACGCTTTTATCATGTAGTTGCCCTCCGGGGTTTGAACTAACAGAAAATAATACCTGCGAATCTCGCAATCTCTATCAACAATATAATTCTTTACAACAATCTGGCGTTGGAGGGCTAAAAACAGCCTTGCCTACTCCTCGTGATGAATTTTCTCCACAACAAATTGACTTAGGACGACTGTTATTTTTTGATCCAGTATTATCTAAGGATAGCACGATATCTTGTGCAAGTTGCCATAACCCTTATAAAGGGTTGGCCGATGGAATGGCAGTAACTATTGGCGTTGGTGGTGCATTACAAACCCGTTCAGCTCCAACTCTTTGGAATGTGGCCTACTTAAATTCTTTCTTTTGGGATGGACGTTCTCACTCATTAGAAGACCAAATGCAAGGCCCGCTTTTTTCTCCTATTGAAATGGCCACAACTCGAAGTCAACTGCTTCAAGTACTTAATGCCAATACTACTTATAGAAAAATGTTCTCTGAGGCCTTTCCTAAGCAAGAGAATGACTCTATTAAACTCGAACAAATTTATTCGTCAATAGCTGCTTTCGAAGCCTCACTAATTTCGCTTAATAGTAGATACGACCAATATGCACATGGCTTTGCAGAAGCACTAACGGAGCAAGAAATTGAAGGGCTAAATATTTTCAGGTCGTTTGTGGCCAGGTGTGCAGAATGCCATACGCCTCCTTT
>JAMOMJ010000089.1 GCA_027067135.1 Cyclobacteriaceae bacterium | reverse complement strand
CAACCGAAGTGAGCATATCAGAAAAAAGATGCAAGTAAGCCGAGCGCATATTCATACTTCCATCAGCATCTTTCTTAATTAGTAATACACTAAGCCCATTAAGCACAATACTTAATCCTGCCAAATAAATGACGATGGTTCCTTCGATTTCCACTGGAGTAATAAGGCGATCTATGGCACCTATAATTAAGGCAACAGAAATAATTAGGAGTGTAGCTGAATTCAGGAAACTAGCCATGATTTCAGCTCTTCTCATACCAAATGTTCGTTCGGTAGTGCTCTTTTTTAACGATAATTTTCGAGCAACGTAGCTGATGATTAGGGCTAAAACATCGCTGAAATTATGAGTAGCATCCGATAACAGAGCCATAGAACCAGATACAATACCCCCAATTATTTGAGCAATTGTAATGCCTACATTTAATAGAATGGTTATACCAATATTCTTTGTGCCTGTGTTATGATCGTGGTGGTGATGTGCCATATTATGCTACTTTATTTACCTGTAAATGTAGGTGTCAAATACATTTAAAAAAATCTGTTTCTACTAACTATTACTCTTTTTTTCAGTCATCTTATAAATAAGATTACCATGGCAAATACCTGTCATGGATATTGGACAAAAATTTATTGCTCCTGTAAGAATCATCATTCCTTCCATAACTAATAATACAGTGGCAAGAGTGCCTTCAATAATATTGGTTAGGTATAATATAATGATAATTGTGCTATCGAAAGCCGTATAATTCGGTTGGTGTTGTTGAGGTTGAATTTCATGTATTTTATTTTATGTCACTCACTACTTTATCAAATAAATCTCTACAGCATAATCCTGTAGGATTAAGCATTTCACACTTTTCTTGCACTTTGTTTCGGTAAAAGCTCATAGCTTCACCCCAATCTGTAATAAAATGTTGATTTACTACCACTTCAATTTGCTGCTTATCAACATTATTGCAATAGCAAATAACTTCTTTTTCGGTACCTTCTTTAAAATACAACTCTCGTTTTAACTCCAACTTATCAATTAGTTGATTACGTTTTGAGGTGTAATAAGCAACGGAGCAAGCAGGATTCATGCAAATATTAAAATCATCTTCTAACACCGTTTTTTTTAAGGTATCTGGTTTAAGATTAGATCGTAACACCGTGTTGGGTACTTCGGCTCCTGTTATCTGGCAAGTTGGACAAACAGGAATTTCTTTGGTAGAAGTGGTAATACCCTCAGGTAAATCCACTTTATAATGTCCTTTATTAATGGTAGTAATCAACTCGTGCTCCGAAAGTTTAGCCTCATCGATGGTGAATTGCCCTGAATTCGTATCGTGATCAACCGTTTTGCTAATGATACCTTCCAATTGTTCCACTTGCTTTTCTACAGAACGTGAACAACTCGAGCAGCTCATTCCTTTAATGGGCAGTGTGACTGTTTTAATTGCCATGTTTAGTTCCCAGTTGAATTATTTGCTTCTTTTACTTTGTAGCCAGTTTTGTTAATGGCTTCAATAATTTTAGCCTTTGTCGTTTTTTTAGGGTCGAATTTCACAACCGTATTTCCATTTTTATACGAGGCCTTTACTTCCGATACTCCAGCTAGTTTCGAAACTTCGTGGTTAATAGGTGCTTCGCAGCCCGTGCAAGTCATTTTTGCAACCTTTAAATCAACTTGTCTTACTTCGAAAGGTTCCGTTGTTACTGTGTTATTTGTTGCTTCTGGGTAGAAGGCGTAAGAATAATTTGGGAATGCCACCATTAATCCTGCAAGTACAGTCACTAATCCTAAAAATGTTTTGGTTTGCATAAAAGATGTTTTTTCTTCTTCACCTGATTCGCAAGCGCAATCGACCTCTGCAGATTTTGGCTTTAGTTTTTGATGCCAAGCAAAACCTAATACAGCTACGGTTAAGCCAATCATAAAAGGCCGAAGTGGCTCCAACCACAAAAAACTTGCAGCCATTCCACTTACCCCAGATATAAGTGCTAACACAGGTGTTATACAGCAAAGGGAAGCAGTGATAGCTACTAATAGTCCAGCTCCAGCAGATTTTGTACTTAAATTATTTGCGTTCATTATACTTTGTTTAAATTATTAATACCCTTCATTTGCTTAAGCATAGGATAAAGAATGATCACATTTTCATTTACCAGTTTATAAAAAATGGTTTGTCCCACTTTATTGTCTTTAATAAGATTACCATCTTTCATTTTGCGCAAATGTTGAGAAATGGCGGGTACGGTCATATTTAGTACATCGCTTAAATCGCAAGGGCACATTTCGCCTTCATTATAAATCAAAAAAAGTATTTTGAGGCGAACCTCATTACCAGCCAGGTTTAAAACCCTAGCTACTTTTTCAATTTCTGGTTCTATGCGTTCCACATCTTTTTTGCAAGCAGCAATTTGGTTTACATCGGCAAATACTCTTATACAGCTATTACTCATAATGTTAATTGTTTAAGCAAATACTTAAATAATAACGCAATATTAACAAATTAGTTCATTCAAAGTCTAATTATTTAAGAAAATACTTAAATAAAATGTTAGCACTGTTAATCCAATATCGTTTAGTTAAGCTTTTCGGCACTGCGAACGAAGTGCGGCAGTCTGTTCATTTAACCCTGTAGTCTCTAATTTAGAGATTGCTTCCCCGAAAAAACGGGACAGGCTGTTCCTGCCATTGACAGTTTTTTTCGCTGTATTCTAACCAAGAAACTCTTAGGTCAGACGATAGTTGGACTAGCTACCCCCCCCCAATCGGTCTGACTAACGTCCGACCTTAGCTGTCATTTCCCTACGCTGATTTTATTTTAACATTCCGCCCTCGCAATGACGTTCTTGGCTTAACTAAACAACATTGACTGTTAATTATCAAATTTTAAATGATTAACAATCTTGAATTAATGGATTCATTAATGCTTGCACACGAGCAGTACCATCCAGAAGATTAATCAATATAACATATGTAAATGGAGAATATTGCCGCACTTGTTGCCGCATCTTAGTTTCGTTTATTTTGAATATAAACCTGAGTTCGGGATAAGGAATAGCTGCCAGAAAATAAAATAGTAGGAGAGCTTTTTAATATAAAAAGCAAAGAAATAATTAACCCGTTAGTCCTACAAAAATCTAAGTTGTTTATGAAAGTTTCGATTAAAGCTGACAGCATTCCTTATCCCGAACTCAGCTTATAAGAGAGTGCCTAAATCAATATATTGTAAATTATTTTCTTAATTTCATTAACAATTAATTTTTAAAACTCCTTACTATTGCAAAGTAAATTTTGAAAAAGCTACTTTCCATATCGCTTGCAGCATTATTAATGGTGTCAACCATTGGGGTAACAGTACATAAACATTATTGTGAAAATGTGCTTATTGCCACTTCTATTCTTCCACATGGAGGAGAAGATGCTTGTGGCCCGGAAATGCCAATGGAAGAGGGTGCATGCTCTGATGAACATCAACATTATGATGTAGATAGCCCAATCGTTTCTTTAGTACTTAATTTTGAAATGACTCCCTCTTTTGATTGGATGGCTACTTCATTTTTTACACTTGTATCCAATCAATTAGAAAAAAACTTCACTCCTAAATTTTATGCGGAAGTCAATCCGCCCCCTTCTGAACCTAACATTTATATAAGGGTTCAGTCATTCCTTCTTTAGGTTTTAATTATGGTTGCCAGATCAGCAATGGTCGACTAGAATAT
>JAMOMJ010000088.1 GCA_027067135.1 Cyclobacteriaceae bacterium | reverse complement strand
TAGGTAACAAACTGCTCGATATCTTCGGTGCCCAAATTAGGTGCCACCGTAATTACTTGCACTTGATTATTGGTAATATCTGGTACCGAACCAAGGTTAATTGTCATCATTGATTGTATTCCAATTCCGACTAAGGCTACTATCATTAAACTAATGATAAGCTTGTTTTTAATCGAGAATGAAATGATTTTATTAATCATATCTAAGTATTAAAAAATGGATATTATATTATAAGATTCTAAAAGTAGATTTAGCATTAACCAAACGACATACTGAGGTATCAAAGGATATCTATAATCAGCAAACTCAAATAAATGAGATTCCTGCCTGCGGTAGGCGGGCTTCACTCCGTTCAGAATGACGTTACTACTTTTCAGGTAATTTTTCTAAGCAAAGGAATTACCTAGAAGTCCGATTTATCTAAGAGATAAAATTCGGATTACCCTATTTTAGGTGGTTGCCAGATGGCAAAATAAGGAGTTGGAATAGCAATTGGCTTTTCTACAATCTCTAAATCGCAAAATTGCGTTTGCACAAAAGTATTGCTGGTAAAACTAACCGTAACTGGTGTATTACAATCGTGATCGCTGCAAAATGGAGAGCAGATTTCAAAATGAGTGCTTTCAATGGCCATCTCAGTTGTAGCAGCATTCTCACCATCTTGATGCGTTAAATCATCGGTACACGGCATAACCGCAAGTGCAAAAATATACAAACCTAATATGACTGCTAGCTTTTTCAATTGGAAGCAAAACTAAGTGATAGAAGGTAAACAATTCAAATTAGCCATAATTTATTAACTTACACCTTGTATTAAACCTCAATCTTTAAATGACAATAGAAGAACCTTTAGCTGTCTTATCTCAATTCAATATTGATAATATAGAGTATCAATTAACTCCAGTGTCTAATGGTTTAATTAACCAAAGTTTTGTCGTTTCTAGCCTCACTGATAATAAAAAACTATATTTTTTACAGCGTGTCAACCATTCAATTTTTAAAAATATAGAAGGGTTAATGAATAATGTTAAAGTAGTTTGTTCCTATTTTGAAACAGTTGAAAATGATCCTGCTCATTTAGAGCTTATTCTTACCAAAGAAGAAAACAGTTTCTACATTTCTACAGAAAAAAACTATTGGAGGCTTTATCGTTATATTGGTGGAGACACATATTTTAGAGCCGATAACCTAGGCTTAGCTAAAGAAGCTGGCGCAGCCTATGGTCATTTTCTGGGAACCTTAAATAACTTAAATCCAGAGAAATTAGCTATTACTTTACCAGATTTTCATGATATTAATGTCAGGTATAAACAGTTTCAACAGAGTCTAATAATAGCGTCAGAAGAGCGAAAACAAAAGGCTCAACCTTGGATTCGACTAGTAGAATTGGAAATTAAAACTGTAATTAGTATCTACAAACAAATTACAAACACCTGCCCTTTACGAGTTACCCATAATGATGCAAAACTCAGCAACTTACTTTTCGATGCTAATAAAAAAGCAAAATGCGTTATTGATTATGACACGCTTATGCCTGGATATATTGCCTTAGATTTTGGCGATTCTGTGCGAACCATTTGCAGCACAAGTATTGAAGATGATCCAAATC
>JAMOMJ010000087.1 GCA_027067135.1 Cyclobacteriaceae bacterium | reverse complement strand
GATAATACAAAGTTAGATATGTCAGTTTTCGAGGCATTTGCTACTCAATTTATTAAAAATATATCTAATATAATTACCAAGGAGGAATTAGAATCACTGCCCAAAACAGGCGCCTATATGGCATTTATTATGGGCATAAGAATGCTTACTGACTACCTCAATAACGATGTTTATTATACAATCGATTATAAGGAACATAATTATGATAGAGCCTCCAACCAGCTTACACTTTATAAAAGTGCCTTGTCTTTAGAAAGTAAAATAAAAGATATTATTTTTAAACATATATAACACTTCAAATATGACACCTTCCTCTATTAACCGAAGAAAATTTATTAAGACCACCTCAGCCGCAGGATTGGGTTTATCATTAATGAGTTATCCCAGCATACTTTTTGGTAAAGACGACCGCAAAGTAAAGATTGCACTTATTGGCCTTGGGTTACGTGGAAGAGATCATTTGAGTTTGCTTTTAAGGAGAAATGATGTGGAAGTTGTTGCCATTAGTGATATTGATAGAGAAGCATTAAAATTATCCCAGAAAATGATTAGTGAATCGGGGAAGAGTGCAGTTAAGGAGTTTACCGGAAGTGATACTGCTTATTTAGATATGCTACATGAGAAAGATATTGATGGAGTTGTTATTTCAACCCCCTGGTTGTGGCATACACGCATGGCAGTAGATTGTATGAAGGCAGGAAAATATGCGGGTGTCGAAGTTTCAGCAGCCAACACCTTGGAGGAGTGTTGGGATTTAGTAAATACACATGAAGAAACCGGTGTACCTGTTATGATTTTGGAAAACGTATGTTACAGAAGAGATGTAATGGCCATTTTACAAATGGTGCGTGAAGGATTATTTGGAGAACTCACCCATTTAGAATGCGGCTACGAACATGATTTGAGAGAAGTAAAATTTAATAATGGCACTCAACCTTATGGGGGTGGAGTAGAATTTGGTGATAAAGGTTTTTCGGAAGCAAGTTGGAGAACGGAACATTCCATTCACAGAAATGGAGACATCTACCCTACTCACGGCATTGGACCAGTGGCAGAATACCTCAATATAAATCGAGGCAATCGATTCGATTACCTAACTTCTACTGCAACCAAAGCAAAAGGGCTGCACAAGTATATAGTAGATCAAGCAGGAGAAGATCACCCAAATGCGAAGGTCAACTTTAAA
The DNA here is from genome assembly GCA_027067135.1 of Cyclobacteriaceae bacterium. Classification (GTDB taxonomy): domain Bacteria; phylum Bacteroidota; class Bacteroidia; order Cytophagales; family Cyclobacteriaceae; genus JAKISE01. Next base: position 13,870 of record JAMOMJ010000087.1, on the reverse strand, counting down.
CTTGGCGACATTATAACTACTGTAATTAAAACTGTTAATGGGGAGAGCATTACAGTACAGCACGACACCAATTCTCCTCGCCCTTATTCACTCGGCTTTAGGGTTCAAGGCACCAACGGCCTTTGGATGAACCTTAATGATTCTATCTATATCGAGCATAAAAGCAAGCCCCATCGCTGGGAATCGGATAAGGCTTATATGGAGAAATACGACCACCCATTATGGAAAAAGTATGGCAAAGAAGCCGAAAGTGCTGGCCACGGTGGAATGGATTTTTTTGTAATACATGCCTTTGTTGAATCCATTAAAAACCAAGCACCAACTCCACTGGATGCCTATGATGCCGCTGCTTGGAGTGCAATTACTCCTTTATCAGAACAGTCTATTGCTGGAGGTAGTGAGCCTATCTTTTTTCCAGACTTTACACGTGGCCGTTGGATGAAACGAAAACCAGTTTTTGCATTGGATGACAGTTATTAAAGTAAGCAATTTGTCAACTATAGATTCTACTGCATAAATAAAGGGCAACTTGATTACTTCAAGCTACCCTTTATTAAAGAAGCAAAGTCTTTTAAATTTGACCTGTAACCGCTTCCGTTACATTAATTACATGGTCACCCAATTTTTCACATCCATTAATTAATTCGATGTAATTGATGGCATCTTTAACATTATACTCTCCTTTTTCAACCTTTTTAAGGTATTCTCTACGTAATTCGTTTCGTTTTGCATTAATAGCCCTTTCTGCTTCTAAGGCTTCGTCCATGGTAACACTAGAATAATCACTATTCAAGTTTTTGCGCATAACGGCTAAAGCATGATCAAGTAAACCATAAATCTCAACAAGATTGGCAACTTGATCTTTGGAGAACCATTGTTCCGAGTCTAATTGCCGCTGAATTGTTAATGAGACTTGATAGAAAATATCACCTACACGTTCCAAATCGTTATTTATGCTAAGTAGTGCTCTAATTCTAAAGGAAGATGCTTCACTTATGTTACCTTCAGCCACTTTAGCAAGGAAGGTAGAAATTTCTACGTCCATACGATCTGTTACCTCCTCGTAGGTCTTCATTTTCTCCATCAACTTTCTTCGAGACTTATTTTGTTTTTTAGTAATAAGTGTTTCGGTAAATTCAGACATTTTTGTAGTAACCTTCGCAAATTTGGCCACTTCTTTTCTAGCTTCTAAGATGGAAATCTCAGGGGTAGGCATAATGTTCATACCAATAAACTCCAAGTGAAACTCTTCATCATCTCCTGAAGAAGGAACCATTTTAGTAACCAATGTGGCTATTTTGCCAACAAAGGCAACCATAACTACTGTATTAAGAATGTTAAATGTTGTATGGAAAAGTGAGAGACCAATTGGGATTGCTGTTGCTTCTACAAAGGGTGAGTGTCCAGTAGTTGACTCCATATAAGACCCTATCATATTAAGAAAAGGAATAAACAAAATGAGCATCCAAATAACTCCACCAATATTAAATAAGAAATGAGCTCTAGCAGCGCGTTTAGCATGTACATTAGCAATAAGTGCCGCTAAATTTGCAGTTACTGTTGTACCAATATTTTCACCAAGCACCATAGCTGCTGCCAATTCAAAAGGAATCCATCCTTGATTAGCCATTACCAAAGTAATTGCCATTGCCGCACTAGACGACTGAACCACCAATGTAACAATAGTACCTATCCCTACAAACATTAAAATAGACAAATAGCCCATATCGGTATAATGCTGCAAGAAGTTTAATATTTCAGGGTTACTTTTTAAATCAGGCACTGCACTCTTCAAGGCTGCCAACCCCATAAATAAAAGGGCAAATCCTATTAGAGTTTCACCTAAGGCTTTTGGCTTACTTTTAGAGGCAAATAACATGGGTGCTCCAAAGGCTATAATTGGCAATGCATATAAAGAGATTTTAACTTTAAATCCTATTAAAGAGATAATCCATGCCGTAACTGTAGTACCAATATTGGCACCCATTATTACTCCAATAGATTCTGTTAGCGTAAGTAAACCAGCATTTACAAAGCTTACTACCATAACTGTAGTAGCAGAAGACGATTGTACAAGTGCTGTGAGCAAAAATCCTGTAAATACTCCTTTAAACCGGTTTGAAGTCATTACACCCAATATTTGGCGCATTTTAGAACCTGCTAATTTCTGGATTCCTTCACTCATTACTTTCATTCCGTAAATGAAGAACCCTAGGGCACCCATCAGGCCTATAAAATCAAAAATCGAATATTCCATTTTTTGCTATTTATTAAGTCTGTGCAAAACTAAACATACCTTCTAACCCAGAATAATTGTCAATGTTAACTTATTGTTACCAATATTAGGGATAAAAATAATCCAAAAACAGAAAATCAATTTTAAATACATACTAAGCACTTAAAATGACTATAATATTATCTTAATGTTAACTTTTAATAATGTCTTAATATTGGCTAACATTTTAATTTCCTTTGCAGCAAATAATAAATTCACTATCAATGAAATTCACCCAAAAAGTTTCTGCGTTAGCGCTACTATTACTATGTTCAATTTCTTTTTCGTTTGCTCAGGATATTTCTAATAATACATTTGGCAAGGGAATTAGGTTAGCTGCCAAAGACTCCTCTATGTCTATGAAATTTGGCCTACGGTTTTCTACTTTATATGAAGGTTTTTATGAACCAGAAACCAAAAACTATGTAGATAACTTATTAATTAGGCGATTTAGGCTAAAATTTGATGGATTTGTTGTTTCTCCTAAATTAGTTTATAAGGTAGAAATAGGAGTATCTAACAGAGATATTGGTGGTGTTGATGCCAATACAAGCGGTGCTGCCCGGTTGATATTGGATGCGGTTTTAAAATGGAACTTTGCCGATAATTTTGTGCTTTGGTTTGGGCAAACCAAACTGCCAAGTAACCGCGAGCGGGTAGTCTCTTCTCAAAAATTACAATTTGTTGATCGAAGTTTACTTAACTCCAGATTCAACCTCGACCGTGACAAAGGCCTGCAACTGCATTATCACCATAGTTTTGGCAAAGTTATATTTCGTGAAGTGCTGGCCGTTTCTAAAGGCGAAGGGCGTAATATTACTTCAAAAAATAAAGACGGGCACAATTATTCAGGAAGAATAGAAATGCTCCCATTCGGTCTATTTTCTAAAAAAGGCGATTATTTTGAAGCAGATTTAGCACGAGAACCTAAGCCAAAGCTATCAATAGGGGCAACTTATGATTTTAATGCAAGTGCAAAACGTTCCAGAGGGCAATTAGGCGAATGGTTAAACGAAGGCAGAGATTTGAAAACTGTTTTTTTTGATGCAATTTATAAACACAACGGGTTTTCGGCAATGGCCGAATATGCCAACCGCCAAACCAATGGCAATGCCGCTGTTGAATACGATAGTACCGGAACTGTAACTCAGGCTTTTTATACCGGAACAGCCTTTGTTGGCCAAATGGGTTATTTATTTAAAAACAATTACGAAATAGCCGGAAGGTACTCTGTAATTTATCAAGACCCTGATACCCAAAGAAAAGATATCAGGCATTATACACTTGGACTCTCTAAATACATTGTGGGGCATAGTTTAAAAGCGCAAACCGATATTACCCTTATAAATACTGTTGACACACCTGATATGTGGATGTTTCGCTTTCAGATAGAAATGGCATTTTAGGCATTATTTTACCAATGGCTATATAACGAATGTAATCAAAAAAAAACTGTATTCGACCAAACAATAAATTCTCAATTGGTTGTGCATAAAACCCTGTTTATGGGGATGGTAAATAGCATTTAATTTATGTTATTTTGCATACTAAATGTACACCGGGTAATAATAATTGCACCATGCTATTGGCATTTACCGGCACATTTTTTTAACTTACCTACATGAAATTACAAACCAAACTTTTCTTAGCCTCACTCCTCATTACTTTCGCCTGTTCTAAAGATGCTGACCAAGCAGATTTTAGCAGCCCTAAAAGCCTATTCGTTGATCAAATAACATCGCATACCGCAGGCGTTATTTCTATTACATCATCCGTTAAGCTAAAATTAGCTAAGAATTGGGGTGATTCTTTAACAGGCAAAACAATTGAAAAATCAATATTTAAGTTTTCTCCTTCTATTGAAGGCAAAACCTTTTGGCAAGATAATAGAACCATTGTTTTTGAGCCAGTTAAAAATTTAGCAAGTGGACAAGCCTACCAAGGAACGATAAATTTAAAAGCCTTATTTCCTGAAAACTCTGGAGAAAAGGAAAAATTTAAATTTGAATTTCAAACTCTAGTCCAAAATTTTGAAGTAAAAACTGGCGGCATTCAATTTTACTCTAAAAAAGACTTAGCCAAAGTAAAAATTGAAGGTCAATTACAAACTGCCGATTTCGCTGCCTTTGATAATATCAAAAAAATGGTTTCTGCCTCGCAAGGAGGTAAAAATTTAACAATCAATTGGGCTGGGTCTTCAGGCAATAATCAATATAATTTTACAATTGAGAACATCGTAAGGGCAGAAACTCCTACGCCAGTAGATTTGCAAATTATGGGCAAGCCCATTGGTCTAGATTCATCCGAAGAAATTGAGATCGACATTCCATCCTTGAGTGATTATAAGGTGGTTTCAAGCCAAATAAAAAGAGGAAAAGAAAATTACATTTCGGTACTCTTTTCAGACCCACTTAATGAAAAACAAAACCTAAATGGACTAGTACAATTTACAAACTTAAGCAGCCGACCAAGAACGGTTATCAACTTAAATGAGCTCAAGATATACCCTACTTCTACCATTGAAGACGAAGCTGATTTAGTAATAAATAAAGCCATTAAAAACACTGCAGGTTACAAACTTAAGGAAGATTATGAAGCCACTCTCCAGTTTACACAGAGTAAACCAGAAGTTAAACTAGTTGATACAGGCAATAAAGCCATTATGCCGAACTCCAAAGGTTTGGTACTTCCTTTTGAAGCTGTGGGCTTGAATGCCGTTGATGTTACGGTAGTTAAAATTTACGAAACCAACATTCTTCAATACTTACAAGTAAATAGCCTTGGCGGAGATTATCAAATGCGAAGAGTAGGCAAGCCCATTGTTCAAAAAACAATTCCGTTGAACACTAGCGGTGTTACAGACCTTAACAGTTGGAATACGTTTACCCTCGATTTAGAAGAGATTATTAGCACCGAGCCTGGAGCTATTTATCAAATTAAAATTGGGTTTAAAAAGAAACATTCCATCTTCTTTTGTGCTAATACCGAAGACGAGGAAGAAATCGAAAATTTACCTGACGATTGGGGTGCTCAAGATGAGACTTCTTATTGGGATAGTTATGAATATTATTACGATTCAAACTATGATTGGGAACAACGTGATAACCCATGCAGTAGCTCCTATTATGGCAACCGAAGGAGTGTAAGCAAAACCTTGTTTGCATCCGATCTGGGTATAATTGCAAAAAACAGAGAAGGCGGAAGTGTACATGTTTTTATCACGAATCTCTTAAACACCAACCCAATTGAGGGTGTTACAGTTCAGGTATACGATTACCAACAACAACTAATCGCTGAAACTAAAACCGATGGTGAAGGGAAAGCAGAATTAATTCCAGACGGCATCCCATTTGTTGTTGTAGCTAAAAAAGATCGTCAATCAGGTTATTTAAAAATGGATGATGGCTCATCACTTTCATTAAGCAATTTTGATGTTTCTGGAGCCAATATCAAAAACGGCCTTAAAGGTTTTTTATATGGAGAAAGAGGTGTTTGGCGACCAGCAGATACAGTACACCTTGGCTTTATTCTGGAGGATTTAGCTAATGAGGTACCTCAAAAACACCCAGTGGTTTTGGAACTTTATAACCCAACAGGACAACTAACCTCTCGCAAGGTTAGCTCAAATGCCATTGGCAATATGTACCGTTTCGATTTTATCACAGCCGTAGATGCCCCCACAGGCAATTGGCAAGCAAAAGCAAAAGTAGGCGGAGCTACGTTTACCAAAACGGTAAAAATTGAAACCATTAAACCTAACCGCCTCAAAGTAAAGCTTGAGTTTGACAAAGAAAAATTTACAGCTAACGACCGATACGTTGATGGTGATTTAAACGTTCGATGGCTCACAGGTGCCAATGCGGGTAACCTCAAAGCCGAATACGAAATGATGATGACGCCTGTAGCAACCAAATTTAAGGAATACCCAAATTATAGTTTCGATGATAAATCCAAAGACTTTTACAGTGAGCGAACAATGGTATATCAAGGCAGGCTAAATGGGGATGGGTATGCGAAAGTTGCCTTCGACTTAGGAAATATTGATAATGCACCAGGGGCATTAAATGTAAAACTCTTTGGTAAAGTATATGAAGAAGGCGGTGATTTTAGTATTAGCTCTGTTACCGTTCCCTACTACCCTTTTAATAGTTTTGTAGGTGTTAAAGTGCCCGAAGGCGACAAACGAGGCATTTTACTCACTGACGAAGACCATGACATTCGGATTGCCACGGTTGATTCTGAAGGCAACCCAGTGAGCAGAAGTAATATTAGAGTGGAGCTTTATAAACTCGATTGGAAATGGTGGTGGGATAATTCCTACGACAATATTAGCAGCTATGTGGGCAACTCCTACCGAGAGTCCATTAGCTCTGGCACCATTAGCACTCGCAATGGAGAAGGCACCTGGAAACTTCGAGTTGATTACCCAGAATGGGGTCGCTATTATGTTAAAGTAACCGATCCAAATTCAGGCCACTCTTCAGGTAGTGTGCTTTACCTTGACTGGCCGGGCTGGGCAGGCAAAGCCAAACGAGGTGATTTAGATGGAGCCGCCATGCTCGATTTTGCCATTGAGAAAGAAGAATATAAAGTAGGGGAGCAAATTACCATGTCAATTCCTACCACCGAAGGCAATAGGCTTTTGGTAAGTTTAGAGTCTGGAAGTAATGTACTCGAAACATTTTGGGTAAAAACAAAAGAAGGAAATACCAATGTGGCTTTTGAAGCCACCAGCGAAATGGCACCCAATGTATATGCTAATCTTACAATGATTCAACCCCATGGGCAGAAGAAAAATGATTTACCCATACGATTATATGGTGTGCAATCCATTAAAGTGGTAGATGCCTCCACGGTATTAAAACCCGTAATTAAAATGCCGAATGAGCTAAGACCAGAGCAAAAATTCACCATTGAAGTAAGTGAAAGTACAGGCAAAGAAATGAGTTATACCATTGCCATGGTAGATGAAGGATTATTAGATATTACTAATTACAAAACACCAGATCCCTGGTCGTCCTTCTTTAAACGCGAAGCCTTAGGTATTAAAACCTGGGATGTGTATGACGATGTAATGGGTGCCTTTTCAGGCGAAATGAAGCATTTGTTGGCCATTGGTGGTGATGGAGAGCTGGAGCAAAAGGAACAAAAAGAAGCCAATCGCTTTAAACCTGTGGTTAAATTCTTAGGGCCATTCAACCTAAAATCAGGTGATTCACAAAAACATACGATTGTGATGCCACAATACATTGGCAGTGTTAAAACAATGGTTGTTGCTTCCACCAAAGGAGCTTTTGGCATGGCCGATGAAGTTACACCTGTAAAACAACCTTTGATGATTTTGGCTACCTTGCCAAGAGTGGCTGGGCCAGGTGAGCAGATGAAACTTCCTGTTAATGTATTTGCCTTAGCGGACAATGTTAAAAATGTTTCACTTACCGTAGAAACTTCGGGTGGGCTTGTAATCAAAGGCAAAAAATCAAAATCAATCAGCTTTAGCAAAGCAGGTGACCAAGTGGTGTATTTCGACCTTGCTACCAAAGCTGCTTTGGGCATTGGTAAAGTAAAAGTTATTGCTAAATCAGGCAAACTAGAAGCTAGTTATGATATTGAGTTAAACGTAATTCCTCGTAACCCAGCCATCACTAAAATTGATGATAAGGTAGTAAATGCAAAAGAAAGTTGGTCTGTTGATTATAAACCTGTAGGTATTTTGGGTCAGAATTCTGCATCAATAGAAATCAGCACCATGCCTTCTCTCAATATCGAGCAACGCTTAGGCTATCTTATTCGATACCCTCACGGCTGTATTGAACAAACTACTTCGGCTGTTTTTGCCCAATTATATTTGAATAAGCTTATGAGCTTATCAGAAGATAAACAAGGGCAGGTACAAACCAATATTGAGGCAGGCATTACACGCCTAAAATTGTTCCAATTAAGCTCAGGTGGATTCTCTTACTGGCCTGGTAATACCTACGCCAATAATTGGGGTAGTAATTATGCAGGTCATTTTTTAGTGGAAGCTCAAAAAGCGGGTTATGCTGTTTCCGAAGGAATGCTTTCTAATTGGATTAGCTACCAAAAACAACGTGCAAACTCGTGGAGCAAATCCAACAGCGATAATAATGATGACCTTATTCAGTCGTACAGATTATACACATTGGCATTGGCTGGCAGCCCTGCCAAAGGAGCAATGAACCGAATGCGTGAAGATGAAAACATTAGCCGTACCGCTAAATGGCGATTGGCCTCTGCCTATGCTGTTGCTGGCTTAGACAAGCAAGCCATAAAACTCATTGAAGGTCTTTCTGAAATGGAAACCAATTCCAATCAAAACAGGTACAGATACACCTTTGGATCTTCTACCCGTAACCAAGCAATGATTTTGGAAACACTCTTAGAATTAGATCAAAAAGAAAAGGCTTTTGAACTACTGATGAAAATTGCTCAAAAAATGGGCGATAAAAACCAATGGATGAGTACGCAAACAACAGCCTATAGTTTTATTGCCATTGCTAAATATGCCGATAAATTTAAACTAGACGAAGCTACGAATGTCTCCATCAATATTGCAGGTAATAGCTCCACAGTAAACGGAACTGATTTTGTTAATCAAGTAAGCATTGCTAATGCAGATAAGGTAGCTTCCATAAGCATTACTAATAATGGGGAAGCCCCTATTTTTGCTCGTCTTATTAGTGCAGGTACTCCTATTGAAGGAGATGAAGAGTCCATTACCCGAAATATTAAGTTGACAGTGGTGTATAAAGATTCGGATGGAAATGCCATTAATGTTTCCAAGCTGGCTCAAGGGAGTAATTTTAAGGCGGAGGTAACTATTAGTAATCCTGGTCAAAAAGGAGTGTATAATGAGCTGGCCTTAACGCAGATTTTCCCTTCGGGATGGGAGATAATTAATACTAGATTAGATGGCTCAGAATCGGCTAATTCAGAAGCTACTTACATGGATATTAGAGACGATCGGGTGATGCATTATTTCGATTTGAATCCAAACCAAGCCAAAACATTTACGGTGTTGCTCAATGCCTCATATAAAGGCAGGTATTATCTACCCTCCATTTCGGTAGGTGCTATGTACGATAATTCCATTTTTGCAAACAAAACAGGTCGTTGGGTTGATGTTGTTGGGGAGTAAGCACTAACACTCATCTGGTAACTCTAAGTCACCAGATGAGTTATTTTAAACTTTAGTAAATGATAGATAAATACAAATTAATAATTCTCTTATTTTTTATTTCTTCAACGATGCAACTATAATTTAGCAAAAATATTTATAGTTGATGCTCTACCAACTATAGTATTTCAATTAGTTGGATCATGGTTAATTGGACTTGTTTTTACCCAATTTTATAATAAATATTATGAATCGAGTCAGCTAAGATGGTAGAATACATTTTATGTATTAATGATATTAGTAACTGTAAATCAGGTTCCGTAATATCATCAGTGTTAAACTTTCCATCTAACGGATAAGTCATCTCGCAACACAGTGAAGGAATCTTAACCACATTATTAAGCCTGGAATTAAATTACCTAACCTGCCTTATTTGATCAAAGCTAATACCCAAGGCCTTCTCGAAATAACGAAGTTGTTTTAATTCTGTGGTTGTAACAATACTCAACGAAAGTCCTCTCCTACCTGCCCGAGCAGTTCTGCCACTTCGGTGTGTGTAATATTCTTCCTTATCAGGTAATTGATAATGCACCACAAACGAAAGAGCCTCCACATCAATGCCTCTGGCTGCTAAATCGGTAGCCACAAGCACTTGTAAATTTTCATTTTTAAATGCACGCATTACCTTGTCACGTTCCTTTTGTTTTAAGTCACCGTGGATACCATCAGCTGGCACATTTTTAGCCATTAGCTGCTTAGCCAATTTTTGAGTAGCCGCTTTTGTTTTGCAAAAAACAATCCCACGATTTTCCTTCTCACTTTTCAAGAATTGTAATAAAACAGTCAGTTTATCTTGCTCATCACAGATTAAAAACTTGTGCTCAATATTTTTATTAACTGTGTTTCTGCCTCTTATTTCAATTCGGTGTGCATCTTCAGCAAGGTAGTTATTAATAATTTGCTTGATACCATGTGGCAAAGTAGCTGAAAACAACCACTTACTATCCGCATTTTTCACATACTCCAATATAGTTTCGAGGTCTTTTTTAAACCCCATGCTAAGCATCTCGTCTGCTTCATCGAGCACAATGGTTTTTACATTGTATAAATCTACTGCCTTGCGTTTAACCAAATCGATAAGTCGGCCTGGTGTAGCTACCACAATATGAGTTGGCCTTTTTAAAGCTTGAATTTGCCGATCTATTTGAGCACCACCAAACACGGCTTCGGTAAATATTTTTTCGGTGTATTTGGTAAATTTAAAAAGCTGCTTGGCCACTTGCTGCCCAAGCTCTCTGGTAGGGCAAAGTACTAAAGCTTGCACCACTTTTTTGGAAGGATCAATGCGGCTAAGCAATGGCAATCCATAAGCCGCAGTCTTTCCTGTTCCTGTTTGTGCCTGGCCAACTAAGTCCATATTGGCATTCATCAAAAGTGGAATCACTTCATTTTGAATTTCTGTTGGAGTGGTAATTTTAAGGTCGTTAAGGCCTTTGATTAGGTTGGCACTTACGCCTAGCTCTTTAAATGTTCTCAATGCTGTATATAATTAAGCTGCAAAAGTAATTAATTCTAACTCCGAACTCCCGACTCCTAACTTCGAACTTTTTAATTATATTCCTTCATCTTCATTTCGCCCACGGTCATCCCCAATTCTTGCGCTTTGCGCCTTTCGAGGCTGGCTTCATAAGCCGACACTCCGTGTAGTTCGGAGAGGTAATCTAAGTGACCCGGAGAAGTTACGACCATAATATCATCTGGTGTAATTTCGTTCGGATGATCGTAGCCACAAGACTCTGCCAACATTTGAGTTTCTTTATAGAGCACATCGGCATAGGTGGCTATTCTTTTAGCAGCAGCCTCTATATCCAATGCTTTTTCAAGGCTCTTATTTTGTGTAGCAATGCCTGTGGGGCAAGCATTTGTATGGCATTCTAATGCTTGAATACATCCTAATGATAACATAAAACCACGTGCCATATATACGGCATCAGCTCCTAAAGCCATAGCTACAGCCACGTCAATAGGCGTGGAAATTTTGCCACTGGCAAAAATCACGATCTTATCTCTAATACCTTGGCTTTTAAACGCCCAATCGGCAACGGCAACGGCCTGCTTCATAGGTAAACCTGCATAGGAACTAAGTACATGAGGTGCCGCTCCTGTGCCTCCATCTCCTCCATCAATTACGATATAATCAGGCCCACGACCCGGCTGTTCTTTTAAGGTTTTGGCTACTTCTTCAATTTCTGCCGTATGGCCAATCACCATTTTTATGCCAACAGGTTTTTTAACTACGCTCCTTACATGATCTATAAAATCGAATAGCCCCGCCACATCGTTAAACTCTTTATGTCGCGCAGGAGAATAGGCATCTTTACCCATTGGTATTTTCCGGATTTCGGAAATTTCTTTGGTGATTTTCTCCTTTAGTAGCATTCCTCCTTTGCCCGGTTTCGCCCCTTGCGCCAATTTAATTTCAAACATCTTCACTTGTGGGTGTTCCGCCTTTTCACGCAGTAAATCATCATTTAAATTACCTTCTTCGTCTCTTATTCCATATTTGGCAGTGCCTATTTGAAATATTAAATCTGCACCTCCGTATTCATGGCAAGGAGCTAAACTACCCTCTCCTGTATTATGCATAATGCCAGCCATTTTTGCTCCTGCATTAAGTGCTGCATGTGCTCGGTACGACAGTGCCCCAAATGACATAGCGCTTATGTTTACAAAATGCTCCATCGTAACCGGCTCTACTCCTGTGTGTTTTCCAATAACCACTTTATAAGCTCTACCTACTTTATCGCCTGTTTTAGATTTAGTATTGGTAAACGTGGCAGGCATAATTAAAGTAGTGCCTACTTTATCCATATCTATCTGACTACCGAAACCTATTGTGTTTCTTACACCTAATGAAGATTCATAAATCCAATTTCTGGTAATTCGACTATAAGGAGTTTCTTCCTGATCGTTTAGAAATAAGTATTGACGCAGCAAGGGGCCCATTTTAACAAGCAGTTTTCTACCCCAAATAAGTACCGGAAAAACCCGCTGAACCGGATAGTTCTTTTGGGTTTTATCGTGAATATAGACGACTATAATCCCCATTATAAGAGCCGAAACTAAAAATTGGCTATATAGCAATTTCATCAACTGCCAAACAGAATAAGATGTAAAATTTATCTCCATTACAAAATATCCAAATGCCAACGTGGCCATACTTGCAAGTACAAACCATACCAACACATAAATATTAAGAGATTTAAATAAGGAGCTAAATGAAGGAGCTTTGCTTACGCTCGTTCCTGCAAATTTTCTTTCTTCGGCCATAATAACAGAACAGGTTTTAGGTTGAACTGTAAAAATTAAGATAATTTAAAGTTTATTGCAACTTCTTACTGACAAAGCACCAAATGTAAGATTAGAAAAATCTATCTCAAATAGATTAATTTGATTTGCTCCACTACTCGTATTTATGCTATTTTTACAAAAAATATACTTTATTTATGCTAGTCCTCATTTCACCGGCAAAGTCATTCGACCCAAAAGCTTTTGGGTCAGAATCGTTTATAATAACTAAAGAGGTTTCTGAGCCTGAGTTTGTAGAGGAATCCTCAAGGATTATTAAAAAGTTAAGTAGCTTTTCGGAGGAAGAACTTGCTGAACTAATGCATATTAGTCCCGAACTTGCAGCACTTAATGCAGGTCGTTATCAAAAATGGACACCCAAGCCTAAAAGAGAAGATACTGCACAAGCCATTTTGGCTTTTAACGGAGAAGTATATAGAGGGCTTAATGCCAAAAAAATGAGTTCTGATGATTTGGATTTTGCACAAAGCCATCTTCGTATTCTCTCAGGTTTATATGGTGTGCTTAGACCATTGGACTTAATGCAAGCATATCGGTTAGAAATGGGTACAAAAATTCAGCTTAATACGTATAAAAATCTCTATCAATTTTGGGGCGATAAGATTACTACGCAACTGAATAATGACTTAGGTGAAGGTAAATATATTATCAATCTGGCTTCAACGGAGTATTATAAATCTGTAAGTCAGCCAAAATTAAAGGCTAAAGTAATTACGCCCATTTTTAAAGATTATAATAAAGGCAAATACAAAATTGTAGCTATATATGCTAAAAATGCCCGAGGACGAATGGTAAATTATATTATCAAAAACCGAATTACTGAACCAGAGCTGCTAAAGTCGTTTGATGGTAATGGCTATGCTTTTGAGCCAGCTCAATCGGATGAAAGCAATTGGGTGTTTTTGAGAGGGTAATAATTCAAAAATAATCGTTAGCTTATTCTATTATTACTTATATTTATTCTTTTAATTAGAATAAATGTAACTATTCAGGTTCCTAACAATACAATACCCAAAAATCGATAAAGTTATCCACGCCTGTGGAAAGGTTGTGGGTAATAAATGGCTGATTTCCTGTATTTTACAAAA
>JAMOMJ010000086.1 GCA_027067135.1 Cyclobacteriaceae bacterium | reverse complement strand
AAATTAAAGCCTTTAGGGCTACCTTCAGGGGAATTAGAGACCTCTCCTTTTTCCTGTACCGTGTATCTTTAATATTTGCCTAACCCCCATAGATTTTCTTTTGAGCCATAGTGTCTAACTTTTGCGTAACATCACTTATTAATATTAACCTGAGTTCGATTCAAGTATTTCTTTAGCTTCCAGTTGCTTATTATATAAGGCTTGATACGTGCCACACTTGTTCATCAACTCCTCATGAGTGCCTTTTTCTATAATTTCCCCTTCATTTAGCACCACAATAGTATTCGCTAGTTTAGCCGAAGACACTCTATGACTTATGATAATGGAAGTTCTACCTTCCATTATACGCTTCATGCTATTTAGTATTATATGCTCCGTTTTGGTATCAACAGCCGAAAGCGCATCGTCTAAGATTAATATTTTAGGGTCTCTGGCAATGGCTCTGGCAATAGAAACACGTTGCTTTTGCCCACCAGAAAGCGTAATGCCTCGTTCACCCAATACCGTATCAAATTGATTCGGAAACTCCATTAAGTTCTCGTATAGGTCGGCATCTTTTGCCGCTTGGTGCACTTTTTCTAACGAAATATCATCGCTGCCAAAAGCAATATTATTGGCAATGGTATCTGAAAATAAAAATACTTCTTGCGGCACATATCCTGTTTGTGAACGAAGCCAAGCAGGGTTATAATCTTCTATGGGCTTGCCATCAATTTTTATAACGCCTTTATCTACATCAAACATTCTGGTAAGCAAATTGGCAATGGTGCTTTTGCCAGAACCTGTGGTACCAATTATTGCCAATGAGTCACCAGCCTCAACATGGATACTAAAATCCTTAATAGCGGTAATCCCTGACTCTGGATAGGTAAACGTTACATCGTTAAAATCAATATCTCCTTGAATCTCATCAGTACTATTTACTTCGCTTGTAATGTCATTTTTTTCTTTTAAAAATTCATTAATTCGCATTTGACTGGCAGCAGCTCTTTGAATAATACTTGTTATCCAACCCAAGGCTGTAACTGGCCAGGTCAGCATATTTACATAAATGATAAACTCTGCGATATTACCATAGCTTATACTGCCTCCAATTACTTGTTTGCCTCCAATATAAATAACTAAAATGGTGCTTAGCCCAATCATAGCCATAATAATGGGAAAGAAGAGCGCATTAACCTGAGTCAATTTTAGCGACTTGTTCTTATACACATCAGACGATTCAGTAAATGATTTCAGTGAATCCTTTTCACGCACATACGATTTTAAAACTCGAATACCGGAAAAAGCCTCTTGTACAAATGTGGAAAGATTGGATTGGCTTTTTTGAATTGCCTCCGAACGCTTATTGATAATATTATTTACATAGTAAATGCTAAAGGAAAGCAAAGGTAATGGCAATAGTGCATATAATGTTAGCTCTAAGTTTACCGACAACATATATGGAATCAAGATAAGGAAGAGAATAATCAGGTTTAAACCATACATAATCGAAGGCCCCACATACATCCGAACTCTACTAACATCCTCCGAAATACGATTCATTATATCTCCCGTATTATTTTTTCGGTAAAAGCTAAGCGGCAGTGTTTGGTAATGCTCGTACACTTCATTTTTGAGGTCAAACTCCACCAACCGAGACATAACAATAATTGTTTGTCTTACAAAAAAGAGAAAGAGGCCTCTAATGAGAGCCAAGGAAAGAATAATAAGCGCAAAAATGACAATGCCTGAAGCAAAGTGGCTGTAAATGGTTGACTCTAATTCTGCACCATCAAATAATTTGTAAAGCGAGATGTTTTCTATGACTAAATCGAGAGAGTACCTAACTACTTGAGCAGGCAATATTTGAAATATAATCGTGAATATTGTAAACAAAACTCCAAGCAAAAGCCTGAATTTATATCGATAGAGGTACTTGTTTAAATGACTTAGTTCTTTCAATGTAAAACAGTTGTATAAGTAAACTCAAATCACTGATTAAATACTGGTTAAAATCCACTATTTTTGCACCTGAAAATGCAGTTGTGTTTTGAATGAAACACAAAACTAGCATAAATAAGTTAACCAAGTAATAAAGAAATGTCGGTAGTAAAAGAAATGGAAAATCCTGTATCCGAGTCGATTTTTGAAAAAGTTGGAATGATGGGTCATGAGCAGGTGGTGTTTTGTAATGATGAGGCCACAGGGTTAAAAGCCATTATTGGTATTCATAACACAGTATTAGGCCCAGCCTTGGGTGGAACCAGAATGTGGAATTACGCCACAGAACAAGAAGCCATAACAGATGTGCTGCGCTTGTCTCGTGGAATGACTTATAAAGCAGCCATTAGTGGCCTTAATTTGGGCGGAGGAAAAGCAGTAATTATTGGAGATGCAGCCAAATTAAAAAATGAAGCATTAATGCGCAGATTTGGTCGTTTTGTAGATAGCCTAGGGGGTCGTTATATAACTGCCGAAGATGTGAATATGAAAACCAAGGATATGGAATATGTGCACATGGAAACGGACTATGTTACAGGCATTCCAGAATCTATGGGTGGTAGTGGAGATCCGTCTCCAGTAACTGCTTATGGAGTTTATATGGGCATGAAAGCTTCGGCTAAACAGGTATTTGGTTCGGATAGCCTAAAAGACATAAAAGTGGCTGTGCAAGGGGTTGGGCAAGTAGGAATGTACTTAGTGGAGCACTTGGTTAAAGAAGGTGCTAAAGTGTTTATTACCGATATAAACGAAGCAAAACTTAAAAAAATAGCTAAAAATACAGGAGCAGAGGTTGTAGGAATGGATGAAATCTACGATTTAGATGTAGATATTTACTCTCCTTGTGCCTTAGGTGCAACGGTAAATGATGATACTATTCCTCGGTTGAAAGCAAAAATAATTGCGGGTGCCGCTAATAATCAGCTTAAAGACGAAAAGCGACATGGGTATATGTTGCTTGACCATAGCATTACGTATGCACCAGATTTTTTAATTAATGCAGGTGGCTTAATTAATGTTGGAGCCGAATATTACGGTACCTATAATGCGGAATCAAGCCTTCAACAGACAGAAGGAATTTACGATACGTGCAGAAGAATATTTGACTTAGCCATTGCAGAAAAGATTTCAACGCAAGAAGCGGCTATTAAAATAGCTGAACAGCGCATTGAATCAATTGGGAAAGTAAAATTATCTTATTAATAAATTTTTTAATAGGGCATTAGCAATTAATGCTTTTGCCTTATTTTCGTTCTTTACTTAGTAATAATGCTTAACAGACGCACACTTAGAATTAAAGCCATGCAAAGTTTATTTGCTTATAAACATTGTAAAAAAGCAAATTATAATTTGGCCTTAAATCAACTGTCAGAAGCTTTTCTTCCTGACCTTAATTCGATGGAAGTGCAGGATAAGAAATTGTTGAAAGAGCAGGATAAGGAAGCTGTTAGACTTTTTAAAGCTCATTATAAATCTAAGGAAGCTAACGTTTTTGAAGGGAGTACACCTAAAATTAACGAGGAAGTGATGAGTGCCATCTCTTTTTATTATGGCCAGCTTGATAAAGATAAACGAGCATTAAAAGAAGAAATGTTGAAGGGCGTAAACCAGTTACTAGAACAATACGTTTGGGCACTCTATTTAATTGTTGAACTTTCAAAAATTGCAGCAAAGGAAAAGCCTAAAAAAGGCACTCCTCCTTACACCAATTTTGTTAGAAATAAAATTATTGGTATTCTCGTTGATAACAAAGAACTTGAAACCGCTTATATAAAAAGCAGCTATTCTTGGGAAGAACATGAGAATGACTTAAGAATTTGGCTTAAAAATATAATTAAACCAGCCGAAAGGCTTGATGATTATTTGCGATTAGAGTCGCCAAGTTTCGAAGAGGATAAAGAGATTGTTCAGTACTTGGTAAAGTCGATAATTTTTAAGAATCAAACCATTAATGATTTTTTTGAAATGAATGATTTGCGTTGGTCTGAAAATAAGCCAATTTTAAAAAGCTTAGTAACCAAAACAATAAAAGGGTTGGCAGAAAATGAATCATTTGAACTGCTGGAGCTATCTTATAATTGGGACGAAGACTTAGCCTTTTTTAAAACCATTTATAATACAACATTAGCAGAGGAAGACACGTATGAAGAATTGATTGCTTCAAAATCTAAAAATTGGGATATTGATAGAATAGCTTCTACGGATATGGTAATGTTAGAAATGGCCATTCAGGAGATGATTAATTTCCCCTCCATACCTGTTAAAGTTACTATTAACGAGTATATAGAAATATGCAAGAGGTACAGTACACCAAAAAGCAAGCAATTTGTAAATGGTGTTTTAGATGTAATTGCAGTAGATTTGCAGAAACAAGGAGTGATTAAAAAGAGTGGAAGAGGATTAATTGATAATAAATAATAGAACAATGAGTAAAAAATCAAATTCGTTATTTACGTTTTTAGTTGGCGCTGCAGCGGGAGCTGCCTTGGGCATTTTATTTGCACCAGATAAGGGTTCTAGTACTAGAAACAAACTGTCGTATAATTTAGATAAGTACAAGGCCACCTTGGAGGATATGATAGAGGAACTTATTGAAAGTTCGGAAGAACCTATTAGCCAAGCAAAAACGCAAGGTGAGAAAGTGGTAAACGATGCCAAAGAAAAGGCAGAACAACTATTGGCCGATGTTGACGAACTAATTGGTCAAATTAAAGAAGAAGATTAACAATTAAATAATAAATACAAAATGAAAACAGTAGCATTAAAAGCAATAGTACTTGCAATGTTGGTAGGTGGTATCACAGCTTGTAGCGATAGCGCCTCAGAGAAAAAAATAGCTGCCTTGGAAAGCAGATTGGCAGAGATTGAAGCTGGAAAAAATGTAACAGCAACTCAATCGCCTTCTGCTACACCTGTTAAAGCTCCAGAGGTAAAGCCTGAAGGCCCTATTCCTTCGTTTGAATGGACAAAAACAGAGCATGACTTTGGAACTATTAATGAGAGCGATGTAGTTACTTATACCTATAAATTTAAAAATACAGGAGAGTCTCCATTAATTATTGAAAGTGTTAGACCTTCTTGTGGATGTACTGCGCCTAATTGGACAAAAACACCTATTCCAGTAGGGGGTGAAGGATCTATTGATGTTAAATTTGACAGCAAGGGCAAGCCAAATGCGCAAAATAAAACAGTTACCGTAACAGCCAATACATGGCCCAAGCAAACTGTTTTACGATTTAAAGCGTTTGTTACGCCAAAAGCTAAAAATTAATGTTTCTACAAATTTTAGCTCAAGCTACTCCTGCACAAGGTGCTGGAGGATACTCGCAAATTATCTTTTTTGTGGGGATTGCTGTTGTATTCTATTTTTTTATGATTAGGCCACAGCAAAAAAAGCAAAAGGATCAGAAGAAATTTTTAGAAGAAATTAAAAAAGGAGATTCAGTAGTTACTATTGGCGGAATGCATGGCAAGGTTCATTCTTTAGATGACGCTACCATAACGCTTGATGTTGATAAAGGAACAAAATTAACATTCGAAAGGTCTTCAATTTCTTTAGAAGCAAGTAAAACAAAATAAAATATATTGAAAAAGTATGTAACAATACTTAAACAATTTTTACGGTTTCAAAAGCCGGATAACCTAAAGGTAGTAGTGTATTGTTTGTTAACAGCTGCTACCTTTTGGTTTTTTAGTGCGTTAAATAAAGAGTACGATGCATCGGTTAGGTACCCGGTAGTTTGGAATTTTGACCAAGATAAATTTATTGTTGTTGAGGAGCTTCCAGAGAACATTCAGATAAATGTGAGTGGATTAGGGTGGAACTTGCTTAGAGTAAACTCAGGGTTTGGGTTGCAGCCATTAAATCTTAGGCTAACTGACCCAACTGCCAACCATAGTTTGCCAGGTAATTATTTTGCAAATCAAGTTGCAGAAGCACTAGAACAACTTCAACTCAATTATATAATTGAAGATTCCCTTCTTTTTAATATTGATTATAGAACAGTTCAAACCTTTCCTATTTACATAGATAGCTTGGGAATAGACTTAGACGATGATTATAGAATTATTTCTCCCATACAGTTTGATACAGAACTAGTTGAAATTGAAGGCCCTCGAAAAATTTTGGCAGAAATGCCAAAGGATACTTTTTGGGTTCAGGTAATTGAAACTAATATTGATAGTGACTTTAATAATGAAATTCCGATTCAAATTGAATATCCCGATTTGATGAAGGTGAAACCTCAAACCATTAATGTGGTATTTAAGGTGGCAAAATTTATTAATGAGGAAGTTAAGTTACCAATTCAATACATAAATACAGAAGGCCTTAAAAATATATTTTTTAAAGATTCTTTAATCACTGTAAAGTATTTAATTCAAGAGGATTTTAAGGATTCTGTTTATACAGACTCATTAGTTGTTATAGCTGATTTTAAGTCTATTAATAAGGCTGATTCAACGCTAACACTCTCCTTGCAATCAAAAGCAAACTATGTGATTGACCCCTATTTTAACTTCCCTCAAGTTAAGGTGTATTATAATGAATAAACCAATTACGGTTGGTATAACAGGTGGTATTGGCTCAGGAAAAACCCTAGTCAGTAAGCTTTTTGCTATTTTAGGAACCCCTATTTATAATGCAGATAACCGAGCCAAAGAATTAATTAACTCTGTATTGATCGACCCAATTATCAGTGCTTTTGGCTCAGAAAGTTATGAGAAGGGAGTGTTAAACCGAGCGTTTATTGCTAAGCAGGTGTTTGGAAACAAAGAACAGTTGGCAGTATTAAACTCCATAGTTCACCCTGCCGTTGCCATAGATTTTGAGAACTGGGTAAACTTGAATAAAAGCACTGAATATGTGTTAAAGGAGGCTGCCTTATTAGTAGAAACAGGCTCTTATAAGCAATTAGATAAATTAATTGTGATAACGGCTCCTTATCAACTCCGAGTTGAACGAATTCGGGAAAGAGATACTTTTAGAAGTAATGAGGAAATTGAGAAAATTATGGCAAGTCAAACTTCTGATAAAGCTAAAATTGAGCTAGCAGATTTTGTGATTAATAATGATGAATCTAGTTTGCTAATTCCTCAGGTGGTAGAACTAGATCAAAAGTTAAGACAACATTAGATGCTACCGTTTACTTGTATAAATTCAAGCTTTTACCAATACACTCTTAATAAGAAGTTAGGGGTTATTCCTAAAGAGTATTTCTCAATAATTTTTATTGGCTCGTTTACCGAATGACTACCAGTAAACTCCGTATTTAGGTGGTTTTTTATATTTAATATATTTCTGATAGAAATACCAAACTTACCTCTTAGCTTATTTTTAGAAGACAGCTTAAAACTATAAGTAGAGGAAAAGTCTAACCTGCTGTAAGAAGGTAAGGTTTCAGCATTAATCTCTCCAAACGAAATTACGTTTCCATTACTATCTGTAAATGCTTCGGTAATAGGTTTACCCGATCGCCAGTTCCAACCCAAAACAACATCTAATTGGTTAATGGAGTAACTAAATGAGGTGGATACCGCATGCTTAATATCTGTATTGGAGCGAAAGTATTCATCATCATTAATATCTTCATATTTGTTTTGGGCATCAATATATGAATAAGTAATCCATGTTTTAAACTTGTTTATTCGTTTTTTTAAGTAAAAATCAAACCCCTTTATCTCTTGTTCTCCTAAATGAAATCCTACATCAACAGGGTTTAAGAAACCTTGGGATAATGAGCTAAGCCCATCTGTTTTTTTTAGGTAAAAATCAAAATCAAAATCCCACGTGTTTTTAGTGTAAATAATGCCTGCCGAAACCTGTTTGCCATTTATAATTGGAAATTTGTCTCCATCAGCTAACCTCCACAACTTAGATTCAAGAGATAAATCACTTAAAATGGTTTCCTCAATTTGGCTGATGATTTGATTTTTTATTTCTCCGGTTAGTTGAATTTTAAGGCTTGGGGTTATGTTACGATTAAGAATTATTCTTGGCTCAAATTTTAAACTATTTAAGTTAGAATAATGCGCTAAACGCAACCCAAAATCTGCATCAAATAATTTTGTATTCCTATATGAAAAATTACCATACATAGCATTTGTATTTATAATAGACTGATCGCTATCCAGCACGTATTGTAAATCTGTAGTTTCTTCGAAAATATAACTTACATCCTTATGGTTAAATTGATACCCCACAGATAAAATGTTTCCGCTATTAAAATCAAGTATAAATTCAGTGGAGGCTCCGGTATCAAAAATCAAGTTCTTCTTAGAAAAATCTGACACAAACTGATCGTTTTGTTTTGTTATAAAATCGTAGTTTAAACTATAATTAGATACGTTTATGAGGGTTTGCTGGGTTATAAGTTTCCCCCAAAGTCTGTTCCATTGTAAACTATAGCCGTTATTTTCAGAATCTAATTTGTCTTCATAAGAAATATTGGTGTGTGGGTCTAAGTAATCATTTTCAAGGTCGTTATCAATATAGATAAGGCTCGCATAAAAACTGTTTTTGTAATTAGGTTTAAAATTAACCTTTAAATTATAATCTTTAAACGAAAAAAACTCGTCTTCGATTCTAGTGCCTTGGAACACCTTTTCTTCAATACTTTTAAACCCTTTTGTTTCAAAAACATCTTCATAAGAACGTCTAAAAGAACCTTGCACACTTAGCTTGTTTTTAATAACTGGTGTGGTTACAAACACGTCTGCATTTATGCTGTTGAGGCCGAGCTCTGCCTGAAAAGAATCTTCTATTTTGTTAGAAGTAGCAATGTCGATAACGCTGGAAATTCTTTCTCCGAATTTTGCATTTGTTCCCTTATTATAAAAGATAATTTGTTGAGCCACATTGGGATTGAAAACGGAAACCATGCCAAATAAATGACCACTATGGTAAATGTTAATCCCATCCCAAATCATTCTGTTTTGATCGGAGTTTCCACCCCTAACCGCTAATGCTGTGGCTGTTTCGTTTATGCTTACAACACCAGGTAATTGTTGAATGCTTTCTAAAATATCAGCCTCTGTAAGCCCTGGGAGTAGTCCAATAGCCTTAGGTTGAATTTCAACGCTAGCATCTTTCTTTTTAGCTATTCCTCGTGCAATGTAACTCTCAACAACAACCTCTTCTAATACTTTTGTTTGGTTTTTAACCAAAAATATATACCTATCATCAAGTTGATTAAACTTAATATTATGTTGTAATGTTATTTCAAACAGAACCTCATCAAGTGTTCTTGAGGCTTTGGATAACGAAAAGGTTTTAGCAGATACGAGCTCGCTTTTATAGGAAAATTTAACATTATACACCTTTTCAAGGGAGTTTAAAACCTCCTCTAACTGCTGGTTTTTAAATTCAATAGGCACACCTATTTTCTTCTGTGCATTACCTGACAGTGAAATAGCAATTAAAAAAATTAAGAAAATAAGGCTCTTCATAAAATAGCCTATCGCAACTCTATCTTGTTGTTACCAGTAGATTTATAGTTAATTCCCATTGGTTTAAATACAGAAGCTAAGGCAATGTTTAAATCTTTATTATCAAAGCTACCAGTATAAATCATACTTTCATCAATTAAGGCTCTATCAAACTCAACTCCGAATTGCTGCTCCAGCTCATTAATTACAACTTTAAGGGGTACCTTATGATAGCTACTCTCTCCAGTTAACCAAGTTGGGTTTTTTAACGTTTGTTTCAGTTTTTCTAAGTTATTTGCTTCAATTTTTCTTACGCCCTCACCTTGTTGCAATAAAAATATTTCGGAGCCACTAATAACTTCTACCTTACCCTCATAACAAATAACTTCAAAATATGTATCTGATACCTTAATATTGAACTGGGTGCCCACAACAGTTATGCTACCACTAGTTGTATTTACGGTAAATGTGCTTCCTTTTTTAACTTTAAAAAAGGCTTCTCCTTTCAACGAAAGCTCGCGTTTACCTTCCCATTTATTTTTGTTATAAGTTATGGTAGATTTTGCATTTAAGTTTACTTCTGATCCATCCAGCAAGGCAAAAGTTTTCTGCTTGCCAAAATCAGTATTAATTACGGTATCTCTATTATTAAACCCTACATAACTAACAATTAGCAACACAACAGATGCTGCAATGGCCGTTATCCACTTAGCATTTAACTGTATAATCTTTCCTTTTTTATTCTTTGAAAGTTGATTTTTTATTTTTAGAAATGATTCGTCCATTGGAGCTTCTAGTGCTTCAAATACATCAATTCCTTTTTGCATTTTTTTATAAGCAACAAAGTCTTCAGCAGAAATATGGCCTTTTAAATTATCATCTGTTATTTCGTTGGCCAACCACTTGGCTAAAAAGTAGTTTTCTTCTTTATTTAAACTTTCTTTTCCCATTTCTACAACTAAAACAACTGTGCTTAAAAAAACCTACCTCTTGTTTCTAAATATTCCCTATTTTACTTCTCATCGATTTTAATGCGTTGTGCATTCTCTTTTCTACAGCTATTTTAGAGATTGAAAGTTGCTCGGCAATTTGGCTGTATTTCATTTTTTCAATTCTACTAAGTAAAAACACCTCTCTTTGTTTTTCTGGCAAACCAGCAATTGCCTTTTCTATTTTCTCTAAAAACTCTTCCTCAATGATTAAAAACTCTGGCGATTCATTGGTTCTATCACTAACAGGGTACTCTTCATAAGCTCTAATTACTTTCTCGTGCTTTTTAATGTTGAGAAATTTATTGTTGGCAATCGTATATAAATAGCTTTTTACTTTTTCTAACGTTACCTCTTTACAACTATCCCATAGTTTAATAAAGGTTTCCTGGAGGACATCTTCTGCAGCACTTAAATCATTAAACTTAAAGTATAGAAACCTTTTTAAGTTTTTAGCATGCTCATTAAAAACACTTTCATACGTGTTAGGGTCACAAATACTGTTTAATTCCTTAGCCATAGTTTTTAACTGTTTCAAAGATATTTATTTTTTTTGATCGGGTAAGGTAGGTTTTTTATAAGCTGGTTGTTTTAGTACTGAACAATCGAAATAAACATTACTAAAATGAGAAATTTAAATTATTTAAAAATGAAAAAATCAATTAGCTTATTAATAGTTATAGGTGTAGTTCTTACAACATCTTGTCAAACAAACGATAACATATTAAACGAAGTATTGCAACCAACTGAATTAAGTGCAACCACCCAAACAGTAACAGATATACTTTCTCAGAAACTAAACAACGCAACTGCCGAAGTTTCTGCAACTACGGTTGATAATACTTTGGCAAATGATTTTGGTTTTAATTTTGTTTACCCAATAACCTTAAGCTATAATAACGATAGCAGAGTGTTGGTAACCAATTCTGATCAATTATTATCTGTTGTAGCAACTACTTCAGAAACACTTTATTTAAATGGAATTTCTTTTCCTTTTGACATATACACAAATGAAGGCTCTCAAACCATTGATAATGACGCTGCATTTGAAACAGTAATAAATAGTTACGATACCGATGGAGATGGAGAACCAAATTATATTGATAATGATGACGATAATGATGGAATTCCTGATGAAGATGAGGATGCTAACGGAGATGGAGACTTAACCAATGATGATGCTGATAATGATGGAATTCCTGATTATCAAGATGACAATAATGATGGAGATAATAGCGGTGATAATGATTCTGATGGGGACGACAATGACGGGGATGACGATGGAGACAGTGACGGGGATGATAATAGTGATGGAGGAGACAGTGACAGTGAGGATAATGACTCAGATGGAGATGGCAATGGAGACGATGATGACAACGATGGAGATGATGATGACAACGATGACAATGATAATAATAACGGAGGCAACTAATTACACCTCATTACCAAGAGATTTTCTAAGACAAAAATTACTTATTTTTTAATTTGGAAACAATGAAGATTGAATACAAAAAAGTAACATTAACACTAGTATTAGCACTTATTTCATTAGTATCAGCAGCCCAAAGTTGGGTTGTTGATATTGACGAAGCTAAACAAATCGCAACCGAATCAGATAGAAAAATATTACTAGTATTTCAAGGGTCTGACTGGTGTGCCCCTTGTATTAAACTAGACAAAGAAGTTTGGAGCACAGAATTTTTTCAAAACTATGCAGAGGAGCATTTTGTTTTATTGCAAGCAGATTTTCCTAGAAAAAAAGCCAATAAACTTCCAGGTGCTCAGCAAGAGAAGAACAATGCGTTAGCTGAAAAATATAACTCTCAGGGCTTTTTCCCATTAGTTGTAGTAATGGATAATTCGGGAAAAGTATTAGGAGAAACGGGCTATAAAAAAATGCCTGTAGAAGACTATACAAAACTTCTATCCTCGTTTTAAGATAGCTATACAGATATCAAACAACTGAACTTATACCAATGAAGTTTTTATATTTAATTCTTTTATTCTTCTCATCTTACTCGCTTAGTGCACAGCAAGTTTTTGACAGGAAGCTAAAACTAATGGGAAGTAGTTTTGAAATTATTGTTGTAGAAAAAGATAGCACTAAGGCAAATGTTTACATTGACTTAGCCATTGAGGAGATTTCTAGAATAGAAAAACTTATTTCCTCCTGGGATAGCGCATCACAAACTTCTGAAATAATAAGAAATGCTGGAATTAAACCAGTTAAAGTGGATACGGAGCTAATTCAATTAATTGAGCGCTCAAAGCGGATATCAGAGCTTACAGATGGTGCTTTTGATATAAGCTATGCATCTATGGATAAACTCTGGAAGTTTGATGGATCTATGACAGAGCTACCAACGGAAACCGAAATGACAAACTCTGTGGCTAGGGTGGGTTTCGAAAACATCATTATCAACAAAGAAAACCAAACGGTATTTTTAAAAAAC
The DNA here is from genome assembly GCA_027067135.1 of Cyclobacteriaceae bacterium. Classification (GTDB taxonomy): domain Bacteria; phylum Bacteroidota; class Bacteroidia; order Cytophagales; family Cyclobacteriaceae; genus JAKISE01. The sequence continues at coordinate 3,935 of JAMOMJ010000086.1, read as the reverse complement.
AAGGGCATGAAAATTGGCTTTGGAGCTATTGGTAAAGGATATGCGGCAGATAGAGCTAAAGAACTTTTAATTTTAAGAGGAGTAAAGGCAGGCATTATAAATGCTTCGGGCGATATGAATACGTGGGGCAAACAACCCAATGGAGATGAATGGGACATTGCAATTACAAACCCTTTAAATAAAAATAAGGCATTCGCAATTCTTCCCATTTCAAACCACGCAGTAGTAACCTCTGGCAACTACGAAAAGTACGTAGTTTTTGATGGTATTAGATATACACATATCATTGATCCTCGGTCTGGCTACCCAGCCACAGGTATAATTAGTGTAACAGTTTTTGCTCCTAAAGCAGAAATAGCAGATGCTTTGGCTACTTCCATTTTTGTTATGGGCACCGAAGTAGGTATTGATAGAGTAAATCAATTAGCACAAATAGAGTGCATAATAATAGATAATGATGGTAATATCCATAAATCACAGCATATTAAAATTAACTAAACATGAAAATTAAACTAGTTGGACTATTGGTAATCATAGGTTTTCTATCTTCCTGTAAGGTCCTAAACGAGTACGAGAAAGTTAATATCAATGATCCAGACATGGCATTGGCCGAAAGGAAATCAATTAAATTTCAAACCACTTTTCAAGTATATAGAGAAGGTGCCTCTGGAGCAAATGGAGGTAAATCTGGTGGAGGTTGTGGTTGCAATTAAACATTAATAAAATGAGAGCAGTATTTATTTTTTTATTTATGACAATATCCATTTTGGGGTATTCACAAAACGACAGCTTACAAACAGAGGGCGTAAAACAGTATAAAAAACGTGTTTTAGAATCTGTGGAACTTGATTTTTTAACCAGTTATTATACACAAGATGGAGCAAATGCATCGGTAACAGGAGGAATTGGTTCGGAAGAACTAAATAATTTTGCCACTAATATAAGTGTAGCCATTCCGTTAAATGATGATGATGTTCTATCCTTTGATGGTACTATTTCGGCTTACACCTCCGCATCATCTAGTAATTTAAATCCATTTACAGGAGCCTCTTCTGGGGCCTCAGATGATGATGACGATGATGATTATCGCCCTTCTGTAACAACAGGGCCTGTAACAGGTTCACCGTGGGTTGCTTCTTCTGGTGCTTCGCAAGGAGATGTATGGATTAGTGGAGCCTTAAACTACAGTCATTCTTCTGATGATAGAAATACTATTCTTTCCGCACACACAAGTATTGCAAAAGAGTTCGATTATTCTTCATTTGGGTTTGGAGGAGGAGTTACAAAACTTTTTAACAAAAAAAATACAGAAGTCACTTTCTCATCAAGTATCTATTTAGATAAATGGAAGCCCGAATACCCAACAGAAATAAAAGAATACTCTAATTATGATGGTAATTTAGATGGTGGATTTTTTAACGGAGTTGATATACTCGATCAGAATGGTAATGTAATTGATAAAAATGGCATTGTAACATGGCGGCCATTTAATACCTCCTTAATAAATGATGAAAAAAGAAACACTTACTCTGCTTCATTAAGTTTCTCTCAAATATTGGGTCGAAATCTTCAATTTTCAATTTTTGTTGATGCTGTATGGCAAGAAGGTTGGTTATCTAACCCAATGCAGCGTGTATATTTCGGAGATAGAGCTAACTACTATATTGGTAATGGAAGTAGTATCCCTGACTATACCTCACCAACCAATACAGACGTGTTTCAATTGGCCGATGATATAGAACGATTGCCAGGCACTAGGCTTAAAATACCAGTGGGTACAAGACTTAATTATTATATTAGCGAGCGTTTCGTGCTTAGAACCTATTACCGTTATTATAATGATGACTGGGGAATTGATTCTCATACTGCGCAAGTGGAACTACCGGTTAAACTTACCAACACATTAACACTTACACCTTCGTATAGGTATTATAACCAAACTGCAGCATACTATTTTGCTCCATACGAAGAACATGTTATTACTGATACTTATTATACATCGGATTATGATTTATCAGCATTTGAATCTAGCCAAGTTTCTATTGGACTAACCTATACTGATATTTTTACTAAGTTTATTGGGCTCAAATCCTTAGACCTTAATTACGGGTATTACCAACGAAATACTGGGTTGAATGCTCAAATAATAACATTAGGAGCCAAGTTTATAATTGATTAGTTCCCATAATGGTTTTACAAACAAAAAAGGCAGCACCATTGGTGCTGCCTTTGCGACCTGAGTCGCCATCTATCAACCCTATTTTAAATCTCTTGAGAACGAAGTTGAATCTGTACCGTTATCTATTTTAAAGGTAACAAAATCAGAATCTACATTAGAAAGGTCGTATGTCTTAGAAAAACCTTCTTCTACGCTATTCATTGAATCTTTAAGCAGTAGTTCGTCTTGATCATTATAAATGTGTACACGTACTTTAGTATTGGCATTATTGGGTCCTACAAACACTTTAAATTTATTAACATTAGGTAATTGCCCAACAATTGAGTGTAAACTTGATTTTATTGAGGGGTTATGAAATATAGATTGAGAAGCTTTCCCTTCCACATTTTTAACCTCTACATTATAATTGCCAGCAGGCAACCCTTTTAAATTATAAGTGCGTTTAAATGCCTTAACTCCGGTTAGTTTATCGGTATTAATAAGCTTACCATTTTCGTTGGTAATACGCACCGTAACATTTCCAAAATTTTCGCTTACATAATATAAATCATACCTACTGTTGGTGTTTTCTACTACCTGAAATTTAGAGGTAGTGCTAAGGGCGGTTGTTCCTGTTGATGCAAATGCGACAGCACTAATAACTGTTAATAGCACTGCCAAGATAATTGGCTTTTTCATGTTGTTTTTTGAGTTTTTGTTGTTGTGCTATAATGACGATACAAACAGCAAGAAAGTTGCCTAAGTGCTTAAAAAGACTAATAAATGGCTAATAACTCGGGAGATACCCCCTATTAACCTGAGTTGTTCGTGATAAACTCAAGCTAAGCAAAGTTGTTGGGAGTCGTCCCAGTTAACTTTGATGGAAGGGTTTTGGGGGAAGAAACAATAGGCCGTAAAAGCAGAGATGGTATTAATGAGGAAATTATTAATCGATTTCTAGAATGCTCCACTTGACAAATATTCTTTAATTCATCATTTACAGTTTCAATTACTGAGCGTTTTCGCAATAATATTTTGTCCTTTAAGCTTATTAATTGATTCTTCATATTGTTCTTAATTCCAGTGAATAGATGCATTCCATTGCTAAAGAGCATATGGAATAGTTTCTTTGAAATATAACCTTTGTCAGCGGATATTTTTCCAAATAAATTGTCATATTGCTGATTACCTGTTCATTACGATCAGTGTGTCCTGCGTTTGTAAGCTTCCCCAAAAACTGGACGGTTTAGAAGTAGAGAAAAACTACTAAATTTAAACTGTTAAAAATGAAAAGAAAGAAGTTTACCCCGAATCAAATTGCTAGCATACTCAAGGAGTTTGAGCTAAGCAAAACATTCCAGAAAGTCTATCTTGCTTTTTGAACGGGTACTTTTGAAAAACGAGAACAAATCATTGCCAATGAAGGTACAGTAACCGTTTTTACCCTGGTGGCGTGCCCTGGTATCGTCTGTTTGCAGGTATAGGGCGTCCCGTTTGGCTTTGTCAAGCAAACACTGTTTTTCGCTATGAAAACCTTCATGGCCTTCTGTAAGAATACTGCTTAACTGGCCTGACGAAATGGATATACCCAATTCCCAGAGTTGCTCCAATAACAGGGGCTGGGTAACCTGCCATAGTGGTATGTGCCACCAGGAGCTTTCCAGTTCATATCTGGTGTTCACTGCCCTGATTTCCAAATCCTGACGGATACGCTTTTGATAACCTTTGAACCTGAGTTCTTTATTGTATTTTAATGTTTTACAAAAACCTTTACAAA
>JAMOMJ010000085.1 GCA_027067135.1 Cyclobacteriaceae bacterium | reverse complement strand
GTATTTGATTTGTCGTAAAACCATTATACACCAAGGCTTTTAGCTTGTTTTGACTTTTCTATATCGGGATTAGGGTAATGTATAGATAGGCATTAACTTTTCACAAATAAAATAATAAGGAATATATATGAAAATGAACAATAAAAACTCACAAAAGCTAAAACTCTATAAAGATTTTAAAAGGGTGTTGGCTCCTATAATCTTACTACTATTAAGTAATGCATGTTTGAGTGCTATGTATCCAGAATATCCTATCGAACAGGACATAAATGAATCTATACTGATTTTTAAAGGAAAATTAGTTGATGAGTACTATCAAAAAAGAGAAGGGACTTACACTAAACGTTCTAGAGATGGGAGTTTATTTAAAGGTAAACGAGATAAATTATTCACAATATATGTGTTTTCTATTAATGAAATATTAAAAGGCAATTACAAACAAGATACTATAGAAGTGATGATGTTAGGAGGCTGTGAAAATGGATATTGTGCGGTTTCAACTGCAGGCTATTCATATGATTTGGGCGATGAGGCTTTATTGTTTTTAAGAGGAAGGGAGGGATACCCTTCAACATACCTATCCTTATTAGGAGCAAGCACTGTATTTGACATTGACTCAAGTGGTCGCTTATTAAAACAATCATTGGGTGAACCACGCTATAATGAGAATAAACAACTAATTAAAATCAACGAAAATGGAGAGTTTATAATTGATAAAGACCCACTAACACTAGATTCTTTAAGGCTTAAAATAAAGCAGGAAGCCAAAAAATGAAAACTAATCTATTAATAGCTGTTCTTATATTGGTAACTGGTTTAGCGAAAGCGAAAACCTGTAAGGTTGGAACGTTTTGTGTATGGCCTAATTTACCTGTTAATTTTATAATGGAGAATAACACTGCTACGATAGGGAATAATATTCCCAATACCCTATCATCTAGACTTCATTTAATAGAGCAAGTCAAAAAGTGGAATGGCTTTGATACTTATTTCCAAGCAGGACCATTGGTTGGGTCAATAACATAAGGGAATCTTAATAATCGTATGCCAGTAACAAATGGGAGAAATGAAATTTATTTTGAACATTGGGAAAGTGATTTTGGACATAAGGTTGGTATTACATTTAAATATATTTATGAATCGGCAACACTGGCAACACCGTATTCTCCTAACACACCAGTGATGGTGGAGTCAGACATATACATCAATCCAAATTTTCCATTTTTTATTGGCAATGCAGTTCCGTCTGGATGCGGTTATTCTGCTTATAGTATTGACACTGCTATAATGCATGAAATGGGTCATGCTTTAGGTGCTCCTCATTTTTCTTCAACCCCAAAAACTGCAATGTCAGGTTCTCTTGGTTTATGTAGATTTTATGATGTAACTCCTAAAGCGTTAAAACATATAAGTCAGATATACCCGTCAAGACTTAATATAGACATCAACATCCAATCCCCAACAGAAAATCAAATTATCATAATCAATCAACCCAATACTTTCACGGCTAACATCTTAACTGCTAAGAACAATAAAGGAGTAGCGTTGTCGAAAGAACAAATCAAGGCTGCTGAGGACGATATGGTTTGGACATCTTCTGTCGATGGTGTCATCGGAACGGGTAACGATATAACACCTATCATATTAACTGGTGGAGAACATGAATTAACTGTTACGGTTGGACAGCCTGGTGATGCAATTTATGGAGAATCTTATTCATCTTATTTTGTAGTGGATGAAGATATAGGCATAATTAACCCTTACACTGGAGAAGTCGTTGGCGGGCCATGGCCATGCCCCAGGCATGCAGACAGCCTTACTGGATCATGCTATTTTACATTTTATGAAAATTACGACCTTCCAAATTGTACATATCCAGTATATCAAGATAATGTTTATATTCAAGATCTCCCTTTTGGAACTCCATTGGGAGAAGGTTATAATTTTACCAATATAGATATTGGCCTATTCCCTAGTTGTTCTGGTTCAGATCCTAGATACGACATAGGGACTTGGATAAGAGATGTCAATACACCAAACAACAGTAGAATAAGTTTTTTAAATACATTTTCCGGAGGAGGAGGTGTTGGCATTCCTCCAACACCTCATCAATATACGATAAATATACCATTCGTGAATCCAAGTATTTTGATAGATATAGCTTCTGATTGCAATGTAAGCAATAATACTGAAAAGTGCGGAGTTAATTACACATGGAATGAAAAATTCTGGGTACCTGATGCAGGCTTATTTTATAGGAAAAATGGAGAATCAAATTGGACATTAGTTAATACCTTTCCAGAAGAGAGTAGTGGTTCAGGAACAAGTGGAGCGGTTGTTGGAGTTGAAGGCGGTTCATTCGCAGTTTATCAATATGCACATGATGTAAGGATAGATCACCACTTCTTGCGAGGCCAAACAGAATTACTTTTTAGTGCACCTAGTGGTTTATTGCAGGGTCCATTTCCTGTCAAAGCTATTTCATCAAATACTACACCGACAGACCCAACTTTAGTTAGTGCTCAAACTAGTTGTAGTAATAACTTTTGCATTGATTTAAGAGGGCATAATTTTGGCTCTGATTCTTATGTTGAAATACAAGCGGACACTGGTGGAAATGGTACATTGAAACAGGTTCGTGGCAATGATATTTATGAACGGAATCAAGTAGAGGGATTAGATAGAATTTTCTTCCCAATTCAAGACGTTGCATTGCAAAACAGGCTTAGTAGTACTGGGTTATGTTTTTGGATTGTCAACCCTCCAGAATTTAGTGATGCATTATGTATCACACGACCTGCTACATCTGCTCAACCTGCCTTTATGGGTAAAACAGTTGAAAGTTATAAACAATCAGGTGTTGGGGCTCAAGATATTGAACATACTTCCTATGAAGTTTTAGGTGAAAGTAATAATGAGTTGGTTATATGGGGCAATAGTTGGAAAAAAACAGCATACAATTATACAGTTACTCCAAATACAATTCTTGAATTTAGCTTCAAGTCAACACACCAGCAAGCTGAAATTAATGGAATAGGCTTTATCAAAGCGAATACTTCTTCAGTTGTATCAAGTACCGCATGGCAAGTTTATGGAACTCAAAACTCTGGATATCAAAGAGACCACAACTATAATTCAGGAGATTGGGTTACTTATAGAATACCTATCGGAGAATCCTTTACAGGTCTGATTTCAGATATGGTTTTCATAGCAGATGAAGATACTCATGTTGGTCAATATGTTATATTTAAAAATCCGAAAATTTTTGAAAATATTGATGAGTACGATGACATTTCTATACGTGGTTATGATGATGATGTACAGGGTGATGGAGCTTCGATTGTTTCAGGTGTAGCTCAGACACACAACTTTCATGATACAGGAGATGCCGATTGGACTCTGTTTCACACACCAACGGCTCAATCGTTAAATTACAGTACGCAGAATATTGGTTCAAATTCATCAACCAATATACAGGTTTATAGGGTGACTAACTGGATTGTTAACCCCAATTTTCCAGGCCAAACACGTTTTATAATCAATTCTAAACAATTGATTGCTAGTGATAACTCGGGTGTTACCTCTGTGAACTTTAATTCAACTGCTGATACTTTATATGTAGTCAAAACTGTTTCACGAACCAATTCTTTTGGAAGCAATACCGAATATAAGGCTAAGTTGAATGTTGTAGCAACAGCACCTGATGAATACGATAATATTTCTATACGCGGTTATACCGATGATTATGAAGGGGA
>JAMOMJ010000084.1 GCA_027067135.1 Cyclobacteriaceae bacterium | reverse complement strand
GCATTTCACCTGGTAAAAATACAGGAATTGATTTTGAAGCTGTATTGAAAAATCCTAATGCATTATCTACATCATGAAATCCAAAGTCGGTTTCAGTTTCATCAACTGGAGAAAGATAGAATGCTATCCTTCCATCACCAGCTTCAGGAATATAGCTACCTGTTAAGCCAAAATTATCTTGAGGTTTTGTATCAGGATCATTAAAAACCGCAAAACTCCATACTGGATTCTCAGAGGTAACTCCATCATACCACCATTCCGATACAGAAGAGAGGTTTACAGCGTTTGCAGCAGATATTGCAGCAGTATAATTTCCCGCAAATAAATTGTATCTAGCTAAAAATGCATTTACTACATTTTGTAAATCTAAATTAGGAATATATGCCAAAAATTCTGCAGAAATAGTGGTTGAGGCCAAATCTGCTTTAGCACTTTCTAACAAATTGATGCATTCACTTAAAACTTCAGCTCTAGTACTAAAAATAGAAGCACCATTTGGATCGTTATTTATAGGAGCTTGTTCAAAATTTTGAATTAAATAGCCCAAAGTTATAGCTTTGAACCATTTTGCATATGCACTGAGTCCTGCCTTTGTTCCTGGTTCCATTTCTACATTGTCAATGTTGGCTAATATAGATTCAGCCATTCCTTTATCTCTTAAAAGTCTAGACCATAATCGGGTAACACCAGCATTATCACTATTTAATAGAGTTCCTCCAGCAACCAACTCTCCTGGAGTTACATAGGTTAATGTATTACCCAGCTCTCTTGTTGTTAAACCAGGGATCTCAACAATTGGAGCCAACGTTGAAGTTGCAAAATGCTGAGACATCCCAACAGATACACCGAGTAAACCAGCTTTCGTAGTTAATACTTGGTCTTCTGCAGGCTGGTTAATATTGTTAAAATCTGTTTCACAAGCTGTAAAAGACAGTACACCAATTACAACTAAAAATATTTTAATTAATTTTTTCATTATTCTTTCATTTAAAAATTAAAGATTACACCAAATTTATACACTGAAGGAATAGGTACATTGGCCATATCCTGTCCTGTTACTCCATTGGTTTGCCCTTGAGTATTAACTTCTGGGTCAAATCCATAATAATTATCGATTGATATTAAGTTTGTTCCACTTAAAGTGAACTTAATATTTTTAATATAGTTTTTATTTAATCTTAAATTGTAGGTAAGTGCTACTTCTCTAAGCTTAATAAAAGATCCATCTTCGATAAATGATTCAAAAATACCAAAGTTAGCGACAGAACTACCTTTAGGTATAATGCCATTTAGCTCATCAGCAGTTGCCTTTCCACCAGCAAAAAGATATCCCATACGTTTGTCCCAACTCATTACATCATTTCCTTGAGAAATATCCCATTGAAATCTAAAACCAAAGTTTTTATATTCAAACTCGTTAGTTATGGATGCAACAAAATCAGGGTTTGGATCCCCAATAATTTTTCTTAACGTAGTCCCTGTAGGTTGCCCATTAGCATCATAATCTTGTACAGGTGTATTTCCTTCATAATGACCTAATGCTTTTTGTACTTTTCCATCTGCAGTTAGTAAAATTTCTCCGTTGGTATCTCTTGCAAAAAAAGTTCCGTAAAATACACCAATTGCTTCTCCATCTTGAGCCACTGAAGTTCCAAACATTCCTAAACCTTGTCTAAACCCTTCGACATCTGTAACGTTATTTTTATTGCGGCTAAAAGTACTAGTAATTGTCCAGTTTAAATTTTCACTTCTAATAGGAGCCCCTTTTAATAGGATTTCAAATCCTTTATTTGTCATATTTGCAACATTTGCAAATTGCTGATCAAAACCTGTTGAAGGTGATAAAGGGCGGTTTACTAATAAATCTTGAACTTCTTGGCTATAGTAAGAAAATTCTATACTTAATCTGTTATCAAACATAGATGCATCAAACCCAAATTCCATTTCAGTTTGTCTTTCAGGTTTTAAGTTTGAGTTACCTTGTGTTACTGAAGGTATAAATCCAATATTTCCATTATACACAGAACTATCATAATTAGTGTAAATTTGGAATGGGTCTAAAGCGGTTAGGTTACCTGCTTGCCCCCAAGCAGCACGTAGTTTAAAAGAATCAAAAGTATTTCCTAATGCATTGCCCCAAAAATCTTCATCAGAAATAGCATAAGAAGAACTTACTTTAGGGTAGAATTGTTGACGCTCATCTACTCCAAAAGTAGAAGCTCCATCTAATCTTCCTGCAAGAGTTAGGAACAATTTATCTTTATAACCAAAGCTTTGTTGTAGATAACCACCCCAAAAAGAAGCTTGAGTTCGGTAATCTACACCTGAAGCTGCAGAAGCAGGGTCGGTTACAATTACCCCGTCAATGGCGCTAACCAAATTGTTAGTAACACCAAAAATTTGTCTTTCTTCATATTGGTAGCTGTATCCAGCTCCAGTAGTAGATTTTAAATCATCACTTATGTCAAATTGATAACTCATATTGATATCGCTATTTATCATATCTGAATTGATTGTAGCTTTTTGAGATAAACCATTTGCTTTTGTGTTAAATCCGTTTGGGATATAAATCAACCCCTCTGAGCTAGAGTGGTCATACCCAAAGGTATAATTAAATCTAAACCCTTCAAAAGGCGTTAATTTAAATTGAATATCATTAATAGATCTAAAGTTTTTTGTAGTAGCATCAATTCTGTCAATTGCTTCATACGGATTTGCCATCCAACCTATGTTTGGATAGTTTCCAAATTCATCAGGTTCAGGATTATTAAGATTGTCAGCAAAAATAAGACTTGTAATCGGGCCATAATTTGTACCATTTGGCATATCTGTACTTTTATTGAACGAAACAAACGATCCCGCCGAAATAGAAAGCCAATCATACAATTCTTGATCAAGTCTTATACGTAGTGTTTTTCTGTCAAAATCTGTATTTCTAACAATACCATCGTTTTTATATTGAGAAGCTGAAAAAGAATATTTTGTTTTTTCAGTACCACCATTGATATTTAAGGAGTTTTCAAATCCATAAGCTGTTGTAAAAATGTAATCTTGGTAGTTGTAGCGGGTTGCAGGTACGGCTACATCTCCATCCCATTTAAGTTGCGCATCATTATATGGCAATTCTTTTCTTAAGTTGTTAACATTGAAACTTGTAGAATATGTAATTCTAGGTTCTCCTACCTTTCCTTTTTTAGTAAAGATTTGAACTACTCCATTACTCGCTCTAGATCCGTAGATTGCGGCAGCAGCAGCACCTTTTAATACTTCAATACGTTCAATATCATCAGGATTGATATCAACCAACCTGTTTTGAGTATATCCCCCTAAATTAATTAATGCAGAGGAACTGTTATTTGTTATTACTCCATCAATTATGTATAGTGGGTCAGAGCTACCTACCAAAGTACTAGCACCTCTTAATTTAATAGAAACACCTCCAGAAGGATTTCCGGAGTTTCTGCTAATTTGCGCTCCAGCAATTTGACCCTGAAGAGCCTCTCCAATACTAACCACAGCTTTTGATTCGCTTAAGTCATCGGCTCCTAAGGTTGATATCGAAGATCCGAGTTGTTTTTTTGTAGAAATACCTGAAGTACCAGTAACAATTACTTCATCCAGGTTAAGTAAATCTTCAACTAATTGAAAATTAATTGAATTTTTGTTTTCGATTTTTTTCGTACTTGGTTTCATACCTACATACGAACATTTTAGCTCTTGTCCTATGTTAGCTGTTATAGTGTAGTTACCGTTAAAATCGGTT
>JAMOMJ010000083.1 GCA_027067135.1 Cyclobacteriaceae bacterium | reverse complement strand
ATGTTTTGCCTGTATGTTTTCTTTCAGGGTTATTTCTGTGCTGTTAATAAGAATTTGTTCTCCGGCACTCAATTCAGTTAGTGCTACCGCAAGGTTATCAGTGCTGTTTATTGTTATTGCTTTATTCATACGTAAACTGAGCTATGGTAGTACCCTTATTTAATAATTCAAGTTGTGCGGTCATTAAATCTGTAAGACCCGGTATTTTGTTTAAATCACTGCCCCAAAAGGCTTCGTTTTCCAGTACTTTTATAAGTATGGTTCGGGCTGTATCGGTACTGTTTAGTTTTGCAAAAAAAGCTTTTACCTTCTGGCTGTCGTTAATGGCAAAATCTGACAAATACAATTTTACCAGATGGGTAAATGCCAGCACCAACCCTTTTGGCAGGGTGTTAGTGAGCTTGTAATAGTCCAATAGTGAGGGCAGCACCCTTACCTTGTATTTAGAAATGGAGTTGAGCGCAATAGATGTTAGCTCGTGCCTGATAAACGGGTTTTTAAAACGTTCAAGAACCTTTTCGGCATAGGCCTCAAGTTCATGTTTGGGCAGGCTTATGGTGGGGGAAATTTCGTTAAAAATAATGTGGCGCACAAAACGCCCAAGCGATTTATCTTCTACACTTTCGCGTACAGTTTCAATGCCGTTAAGCAACCCTACCGGCACCATACTGGTGTGAGCCCCATTTAATATGCGCACCTTGCGAGTTCGGTAAGGGGTAAGGTTATTGGTATAAATTACATTTAACCCATACCTGTCAGCAGGAAAAGCCATCTGAATTTCGTTGCCTCCTTCGATTACCCATAAATGAAAAACCTCTGATGAAACAATAAGGTTATCGTTAAAACCAATAGAAGTTCGAATTGCTTCGGCTTCTTCTTTAGGAAACCCGGGCACAATGCGGTCAACCAGCGTGTTGGCAAAGTAATTATTAGTTGTTACCCAACTGGTAAATTCATCGGTTAGGTTCCATAGCTTGGCATAATGTAGAATGGCTTCCTTTAGTTTTTCTCCATTTTTTTCTATGAGTTCTACCGGTATAAATTTCAATCCTTTATCCGTTGCCCCCTTAAAATGGTTAAACCTGCTCCAAAGCAATTGGGTAACTTTACCTGGAAATGTAGATGCCAATGCACCGTCAGCAGGTTTATCTTCCTGGTTAAAAACGATTCCTGCTTCGGTAGTATTAGAAATAACAAGTTCCAACCCGGGCAAAAGAACCAGGGCATCGTATGTCTTTTTGTTTTTAAATGGATTTATGGATTTTTGAATACAGCTAATTAAACGGGTTTCGCTGGTGGCTTTGCCATTTACCAGCCCACGGTATATATGGTGGTATAAATTGTCTTGTTTTTGCAGTAGGTCGGTCATCCCGTGGGCAATGGGTTGTACCACAGCTACTCCGCTGTTGTATCCATCTGCATTCATTTTATCTATCATCCAATCGGCAAATGCCCTTAAAAAATTACCCTCACCAAATTGAAGTATTTTAATGGGCAACCCAGTAGTGGGTACTGTTTTTCTATTTAATTCTTGCATGTGTTCCATTTTCTTTCATCTGTTTTTGAATTAATGGATGAATGATGAAATGATTGAATGGTTTTCATTGTCCCATAACTCATTATCACATTCTTTCATTGTTTATCATTCTCTCATTTCTTTTTAATTAGCAAATCAAAACCAAAATAATTTTTAGCATTTGTATAACAAATGTTTTCTACCATAGTACCTAGTAGTTCCATATCGTTTGGTAACTCACCATTTACAACATCGGTACCTAATAAATTACACAGTATTCGCCTAAAATACTCGTGCCTGGGAAACGACAGAAAACTTCGGGAATCCGTAAGCATGCCTATAAACAGGCTTAAAAGCCCCATACTTGAAAGTGAGTTCATTTGATTTTCCATCCCCATTTTTTGATCCATAAACCACCAGCCTGTTCCAAACTGGATTTTTCCTACGGTGTGGCCATCATTAAAATTACCAGCCATGGTGGCAAACAAATCGTTATCTCGCGGGTTGAGGTTGTACAGGATTGTTTTTGCCAGTTGGTTGGTATTATCAAGGGTATTTAAAAATTTAGATAAAGGAATGGCATGGTTAAAATCACCGATGGAGTCATAGCCGGTATCCGACCCGAGTTCGCGCAGGCCACGGTCGTTAGTATTGCGCAAAGCACCTAAATGAAATTGTTGTGCCCACCCTTTGGCATGGTACATTTTGCAAAGCTCCAATAATATGTAAGCTTGTAGCTGTTCTGTTTGCGTGTGAGTAAGTGTTTTTCCTGCCCTTACTTTTTCAAAATTGGAGGCAAGGCCTGCGTTATCCGCAGAAAGCATCGGGATGGTATTAAACCCTAAATCTGACAAGCGGCACCCATGTTGGTTAAAAAAATCGATTCTATTTTGCAAGGCTAACAGTAAATCATCCAGGGTTTTTATACTGCTTTTTGTGCTTTCTTCTAATTTTAAGAGATAGGCATTATAGGTTACAGGGTTGTCAACCCCCAGTGCTTTGTCGGGTCTGAAGGTGGGCAAAACCTTGCTATTAAAATTTGATTTTTCTATTTGTTGGTGATAAGCTAAATTATCGGCAGGGTCATCGGTTGTACAAAGCAGTTTTACATTCATTTGGCTTAGCAAACTCTGGCAGCTAAATTCCGCTGTTTGTAATTTTTCAGAGGTGCTATCATAAATACTGCTTGCAGTTTTGTGGTTTAACAACTCGTTGATACCAAAATAACGCTGTAGCTCAAGGTGGCTCCAATGGTAAAGCGGGTTTCTAAGGGTAAGAGGTGCAGTGGCACCCCATTTTAAAAATTTTTCTTTATCTGGGGCATTGCCTGTTATGTGTTTTTCGTTAATGCCATTGGCACGCATGGCACGCCATTTATAATGGTCGCCTTCGAGCCAGGCTTCTGTAATTGTAGTAAATTGCCTGTTTTCTGCAATTTGTTGAGGTGGCAGGTGATTATGATAATCAATAATGGGCATTTTTTGCGCATAGTTGAAATAGAGTTCTTCAGCTACTTTGTTGGTTAGTAAAAATTCTTTTCCTAAAAATTCTTTCATTTTTTATAGATGTTATTATGCTGCAAACTCCATTTTTGCCTGTGAATAATTGTCTTTTATATAATAATGTTTACTTTATAGACGGACACTATTTATTTCCGAATAAACTATTTGCGTGTACGTTAACACTATTTCAAAAGTACTATATTGCACTAAAATTTAAAATGAAACGGGTGTTTCTTTTCAACCAAAATTATGCAATAGAAAATTGTTGTGCTTTATGCCCTATGGTTGATATAAAATTGGAAACAACAGAGACTAGATTTGTATTCATTATGTGAATCATTTATCTTGCTAGATATAATAAATGGCTGAATGCAAACTAATTTAGAATTAAATAAAATTTACAATGAAAGTTGCCTTGACACAATGGCTGGGATGCCTGGCAACTTCATTGATTTAACAATTACTTCTCCTCCTTATGATGATTTAAGGACTTATAATAATTTAGTAAAATCCAATTCCTCTAAAGAGGATGGCTATTCGTTTCCCTTTGAAAAAATAGCAACCGAGCTTTTTCGGGTTACCAAAGAAGGAGGTGTTGTTGTATGGGTAGTTGGAGATTCTACGATTGCAGGTAATACACACATCTTGTTTGCCCCTGCAGTATGTTGACACTTTTTACAGACAATGCCATTAGATTCTCTTAGATGGCGAGCTTTCTCTCTGCATTTGGGTTTATTCTCATATTCCTTCATTAA
>JAMOMJ010000082.1 GCA_027067135.1 Cyclobacteriaceae bacterium | reverse complement strand
TCCTTTTGTTCTGATGAATTAATTAATGTAGGGTAAAAGCTAATGCCATCATTAGAGTAGTCTGTTTTTACACCAGCCACATCGCAGAGGGTGGGTAAAACATCCCAAAATGCCGAAATTAGTTCAGTACTTGTTCCCGGCTTAATTTTATCTGGCCATGAGGCAATCATAGGTACTCGAATACCTCCTTCATGAACGTAGGCTTTACCCCAACCCAAACCACCTTTAAATGGTTTGGCACTATCGAACCACTCCGAATCAGCACCACCGGCAGATGTGGGGCCATTATCAGAAGTAAAGATAATCAGTGTATTTTCATAAATTCCTAGGCCTTTTAGCTGTTGAACCAATTGCCCAACCCTGCTATCAAGGTAGGAAATCATTCCTGCATAGGCAGCATTCGGGTATCTGCTGGGAAAATATGGTATGCCTATACCACCCCCATTATATGGTTCTTCATCTCCAAATTTCTTTACATACTTATCTACCCATTCCTTTGGTGCTTGCAAGGGAACATGGGGTATGGGCGTTGCCCAATAAAGAAAAAACGGATTATCCTTATTTCTATCAACAAATTGGGTTAGCTCAGAATATATCAAATCAGGAGTATATTCATTCGAACTAAATTTATTATAGTTTTGGGCGTTATATAAATCAGTACCCTCATCCAGGAGTGTATGAATTGGAATGGTGTCATTATTAAGGTACACCCGATTTTTATCTTTATACAAATGGTTAGGGTAATAAGTGTGTGCTTGCCGCTGGCAATTGTAACCAAAGAAAAAATCAAACCCTTGTTTGTTTGGGATACCTTCAGTATGAGGCCCACCCAACCCCCATTTGCCAACTACACCTGTTTTATAGCCTGCCCCCTGAAGCAGATTACCAATGGTAATTGTGCCTGGAAGCAATGGCCACTGACCTTCCTGTGTAGAATCTTTGAGCATGGCCATATAATCCCATATATCGCCTCTTTCTGTACGTAACTCGTTATTGCCTCTAATTTGAGCATGCCCGCTATGTTTTCCGGTAAGTAAAACAGCTCTGGAGGGTGCACAGACTACAGAGCCCGAGTAATGTTGCGTAAACATCATACCCGACTCTGCCAACTTATCGATGTTAGGTGTTTCTATCTTTTTCTGCCCATATACGCCCAGCCCTCCATAACCAAGGTCATCTGCTAAAATATAAATAATATTCGGGAGCTTTTCCTCTTTTTGTGCGAAGCAACCACTTGATGTAATAAATACGACTAAGCCTAAAGTTATTATTTTTTTCATGTTTTTTGATGTTTAATATATTTACCCTTTTGCAAAATCATTAGAACACCTCTTTTGATAGAAATGCCCATTAAATACACGGGTTCTTCTTTGTGACCTTAAGTATAGAAAGCAGCTTTGTGCAAAAATTTGGTATGCACCTGCTATGCTGGTAAAAAAAAATTTCATACTAATTAGTTATATTTTTATAAACACTTTTTTTCGGTACATAAGCCAACCCAAAAGCCAGCAAATTATACCAAACGACAAGGCATACAGCAACGATCCGTTCATATTGCCTGCTAAAGGTTGATAGTAGTTGGTGTACAACCAGTTAGTTATAGAAATACTATCTCCGGCAGGGGAATAAGCTAATTTAATACGCAGAGAAATAGCAAGAAAAACGGCAAAAACGTAAATAAATAGTGGATTCATACCAAAAACCTGTAGTGGCTTTGTCCATTTTTTATATCCTTTTACATCTATAACCCAAAGAAAAGCTCCAAGGAGAAGCATTGCAAAACCACTCGTATAAACAACATAGGAGCTGGTCCATAAAGGTTTGTTTATTGGAAAAAGAAACCCCCAGGCTACACCAACAACAATTCCTAACATGCCATAAATAAAAAGTTGTTTTACAGCAATATGTATGTTTTTTGATAAGTCGATTAACCTGCCAGTAATATACCCCAACAGCACACTGGCAATAGAAGGCAAGGTGGCCAGCAACCCTGTTTGATCAAACAGTATTCCCTGATAACCTTGCATGTGATTGGCTCCTAAAACAAACTGGTCGAACGTACCCACAAAATTACCTTCCAAAGAATATGGTTCGCTGCCACCAAATAAAGCAAGTAATGCCCAATACCCTAACAAAATTACTCCTGTTGTTATTTGTACATACCTATAGCTCAACCCAAGTACAATAAACGCAGCAATTCCATAGCCAAGAGCTATCCTGTTCATTACTCCCATAATGCGCAAGTGGCTTATATCAAAACTAAATGAGGCGTATATGTTTATGGCCAGCCCAATTAAAAATATAACCAGTGTACGTCTTAAAATTTTTACAGCCACCAGTTTTGACAGGGTATGATTTATTTTTTTAAATGAATACCACATAGCCGAACCCATAATAAACATAAAAAACGGAAACACCAGATCGGTGGGGGTACAGCCATCCCATTTTGCATGGCGTAATGGGGCATACACATAATTCCAACTGCCGGGGTTAGTAACTATTATCATTAGGGCTATGGTTAACCCTCGAAAAACATCCAAGGCCAATAATCTTTTAGGTCTGTTCATTTTCTTTTTTTTCCTGCTTAGGCAACTGTACGAAAACCTATTCTTTTTAATTTAAGCCGACTTGAAAGCAAAACTTCTGCTCCCAAAATGGCTAACCTTATTATTTATTTTTCTAAAACAATTATTTTATACACTTTCAGGTTTGCTATTTTTAGTATTGTTAATCCATTTTCTTCGGTAAAGGGGATGGACGATTTGGCTTTATCATCAGGTGATACTGCCCAGGCTTTTTTTATTTTACCTTTATATGCCAATGTAATGCCACCAATATTCTCATTGTTTTTGTAATTCCAAAGGTGTATAATATCTCTTTTTCCTTGGGTATCGTGCGATACACCAACCCATTCGGGAGCATAAACCTGCAACGGAAGCCTTTCTCCTGCAGCCCAATATATATTAGCCTCAAACTCATTGGCGTTTACGGGCATCATCCATTTAGTTACAAACCCCAATTTCACTTCTCCTTCGGGCTGAATTAAATCAGATAAATAAATAACCCTCCCCTTCCCATATTGAAAAGACAGGTTGCTTTCCCACATATTTTTTGAAGGCATACCGTTTTTTTCTGAATACATGGCTGTCAGCATGCTTTGTTTTCTTTCTCTTCTCCAACCATCGAATATACCTGTATGGCCTGTAGCCACAAGCCCTCCTCCATTTGCCACAAAGGTTTCAATAGCTTCTATGGTTTCATCGGTAAGGCTTTCCTGCCCGGCAAGAACCAACACCTGATATTTAGAAAGTTGCCCCAATTGCTGGTCAAAAATTATATCAAACGGAATTTGCCTTTGTTGCAATGCCTGTTCGGCCATATTAACTGCTACCTGGGTTTCCTGAATATTATAAGACATAGAAGGATAACTCCTTAGAACTGCCACTTTTTCGGCTCCCTGCATATTGGTATATAGCTCTTTGTTTGCGTGCCAAAAATCGAGGTATTTTTTTCCAACGCCTTTAGGAACTCCAAACCCAGCCCAGCCTATATTCCGGTTTAATGCCAAATTTTCGGCATAATCATTAGATTTAGTGTGATAGGTAAATATATAATTATTGGTAGTTCTCCCTAATTTAAAATGGCGAAATTTGCCAATAGCCACTCCGTTTTCCCATTTAGGGTTATTGGGGTCTTCAGACCAAATTGCATTTGTGTATTGCATAAAATCAGCATGGTTAAGTCCTGCTTCCCATGCTCTGTTGCTTCCAAGCAAGCCATGTGGGTTAGCTTCTATGGCAATTTCTTTATTTAGCGAACGGGCAAATTTCACACATTCAACTAGTTGAGTGGTAAATGTCCAGCATCTAAAATCTATCCATTCTTGTATTACAGGATCATTTACAGTAAGCATTTTATCGGCAGGGTTGTCTTTATTCCATTTTGGTGGTAAAATATAAGAAAGATTATTAAAGCCAAACCGCTCCAGACGTTCTTCTTTAGTAGCATACTTATCGGTAAGATATTTTCGAAAAGCAGTAATGGTTGCCGGATTAAAATCGACTTCAGAAGGAAAATTTTGATCAAAATTATCAAAATGAAGAAAGTCTGATTTTACAGTTTCTATCGCATACCTTATAATTTTCTCTTTAATAAAATTCATATAATCTTCGTGGTTAAAACACGGGCGATATCTAAAAGATTGCTGATAACCATAATTAAGCATTATGGGTTTCCCACTCTCCTCCACCTGATACCAAAGGTCTTCCTCTGCTTCTGGAAATTCCGCGAAAAATGTTTCGTAAAACAATGAGTTCCATTGTATATATGTATCAACTTTTAGTCCATACTTATGAGCATATTCTGCTGCTTTTGCCACTTTATCCATGTATTCCTTTTCTATCTCAAAGCCAAATCCTTTATAAAGCCCCACATGGTAAATGGTAACGCCCGACTGGGCAAGTTCTTTGATAAAGGCTTCGGATAACTGGTAATCGTATTCTTCTTTTTGCCATTGATTAAAACCAGAAGAGTTTCGTCTTACCTGAAAAATCCAGGGTTCATGTGAAGCTCCGGCATTTGCAAAACCATCTTTTATCCAAGCAGGTGTGTATTTTGTAAGGTCGTCAGGTTTATCCTGAGCCAAAACCTGCCCTTTCCCATTCAAGATAAAAAGGAAGGCAAAAAAGGCAATGTGGTGTTTTATATTGAATATAGGGGTAGTAAATATTTTAAACTTATTCATTCGTTCTTAATTTTATTTTATCAATCTCTGTTAATCAACTATGTTGTATTTAATTTTTATCCTTATTAGAAAAAAACAGGCTATAGCTCTTTTAACTTAATAATTCTTGAAATAATTTCTTCTCTTAATAAAGTAAACCTTTCGGGTGTCCAATCTCCAAACTTATTAATCATGCTTCGTTCGTCTATGTCGCACATAGCTCTTATACTGTTAAGAAATTGCTCCGCTTCGGCAACCTCTTTAGGGTATGCCGTTGCTTTTTGGCTGCACAGTTTTTCAAGCTGATATACATACCTTATATCATCAATGCCTTCCCTTAATGCCTCCCAATTAGGAGTTGATAATGGTTCTCCTGCATGTGGAAAAAAAAGAAAAAAGTCGCTGTACTCACTGTCAAGGTCTTCAAAAGGATTACCTCTTGAATTCTGTGTAGTTCCCGGCCCCCAGCTATTCATTCCGTCTAAATCCTGCCTCCAGGTATAATAACCATATATGTATCGACTGTAGGTCGGATTCATACTCTGAATTGCCGTATTATTATATTCCCACACCTTTCTATCTGATTTACGTTTTTTTACTCCGGGGGCAAGTAACTTTCGGTCTTGCTGGCTATTGTTTTCAATATCCAGCATTTTTCCGCCTATATCAGTTGTGCACATAATGGTTGTACCGGGTACTTTTTTAATTTCTTTAAAAAGGTCTAAGGTTATTTCTTTACGTGAAGCTATGCGGGGTTCATCAATTGGCATAAAATATACTGGTGGCCCATCCAGTTGCTTATTTATTTTTAAAGCTGTTTCAACAAGAAATTTTGTTCGCTTTAGGTGTACTTTAGGGTTGTATGTACGCACATTACCAGGGTGTTGCCCTTTTGTAACTTGTACATAATGTCCAAAATACCAATAAATCGGGTTAGTAAATCCAACCTCTTTTGCACCTTTAATCATTCCCTTAAAATGTTCCATTTTTGGTGTGCCATCTTTGTTCCATTGAAAATAATAGGGGGTTGTAACATCAACCGTAGTCATACCATGGTTTTTGTAATCTTTAAAAATATTTACTCCATCCCGGTAAATTTTTTCTTTTTCCCCGGCTGTCCATTCTTTGCTATCCAGTTCAAAAAATTCGTAGCTCATGCACATGCTATAATCAATTCCCTTCACAGGCTCCAGCTTAATAGGAAGCACCTCTACTGTAAAAGGGATGGTTGTTGAATTCTCGTTTTCAGAATCAATTTTAATTAATCCGGAGTAGCTACCCGGAAGGGTTGTGCTGTTGGCATGTATGGTTAACCAAAAGCGGGTTGTATAAGAAAGTGGAATGTTGGAGTGGTTTTTCTGGCTTAGCAAGCGAGGTACTAGTTTATATTCGCCACTGCTACCGGTACGTTTTTTCATTGCTTTTACAACCTGCACCTGTATGTTGTTAGATGATATTACCTTGTTCCCTTCCCCTGCAAGGTTGCTAACAGAAACCCTTACATTGCCTAAATCTCTGATAGAGTAAATGGAAAAGGTCTGTGGTTCAAAATCATTTTGAGCCATAACTAAATTTAATGATTCCACCTGTTCATTTTTAGCCGGGATTGTCCAGGGGTAAACATACCGTTGAAAGTCTCTGCTAAAAACCACATAGCCCTTTTGAACATCCTTTTCGTTTAATGCAAAAGGTTGTTGTTTCTCCTCGGACAACTGTTGCGTAAAATTTTTAATTCCGGGCACGGTTAGCTTACTCAAAATATGCTCCCCTTCCTCACCCCACACAGGTATGGTAAAAATCGTTTGTTTTAGAGGGTCTCCACTGCTAACATTAAGCGTTAGCGGAATTGCTTTTTCTATTTTAGAATCGGTACTATTCTTAGTTGAATAAATGCGCAGGCCTTTAGCTGATGTTGGATTGGCTTTAAGCACAAAGCTTAACTTATTTTCTCCTTTTACAATCTTTATAGTAGAAAGGATGTCATTAGCTTTTACCTGCCAGTTAACTACAGCAATAGGTTCGTTGCCTCCCAGAAGGCTAAATTCTCCCAGACTTACACCATTTAATTGTACTTCCATTAATCCGGGTAAATTATTACCGGTTGTCATACGTGCAGAAAACCCCAGACTTTGCAGGTCTGTTAAATTTGATTTACTATTAAAATGATATGTTATGCTGCCATAGCCACCGCAGTCGAGGTGAGCATAGGGGGTTGTAAAATCCCAAAACTGAATTGAACGGCTAAAATAAGGTTTTAGTTCACTGCGGTCGTAATCTGCTGAATAACTATCCAGTATTTTTCCTGCTGAATTTACAATTTCTATAGTTAAATGATACGTACCATCAGGTATAGTATAAGGAAGGCTAAAGCCAAGGTTGCCTGCTGTTTCGTCAAAAAAATAGGTGGTGTCATACGATACTATTCCTTCTTTATGGCTTAACCTACCTATTGCAGCCCCTCGCTTGATTGATGAAAGCGGAAGTGCAGATTTAAAAGAAAAGTACATTTGCTTTTTCATTATCAGGCTATCTAACACAATTGCACGATCGCGAAGCAGGTAGGAATAAACCGTTATCCCTTTTTTAGAGGAGCTGCTCTGGCTAAATGCAATGTTTGAAAAAGCTATTAAAAGAATTGTTAATAAGCATTTTTTAAGCCGGTAAAGGCTTATGGATAGGAAAGTAAAACCCATCTTCTGTTTAATATTGATTGTAAATGGCATTTGTATTAATTGCTTTTACTGGAGATAAGCATTATTTTTTTTAATCCACAGACCTTACAACAGGCCTGCGGATTAAAAAAGGGATGGTTTGGTAATAAAGAACTATTTTAAATTCGCTTGCAGTTACTAAAAAACTGCAAGGCCGAACAAAATAATTAGCCAAAGGTTTACTTATTTAATGTGTAAAATCAGTAAAACACCTTTGGATAGTTGCGGGTAGCAGATTGGAGTTGTTTTTCTATAAAGCCTCAATCTACTACCTGCAATATCAATTCAATATGCTCTTATTCAACCCAAGGCTTATCCATGCTTGGTAAAGGATCTGGGTTATAATAAGGCACGCTTGGGTTGGCATCCCACCATAATTTGGTAAGCCTGTTATCATCACCTGAAAGCCTTGAAAGTGCTTCTTTATAACTTTCGCTATTGGTCGTTTTTTCAATATCCGGCCATGGCATCCTTCTTGGGCTTACCCCTTTAAGGTCATCATCATCCGGGCCAACCTGAACAATCGGGTATCCTGTTCTTCTCCACTCTGCCCAATTCTGGTACTCCAGCGGATAAAGAGAAATATTTTTTTGAATAATAATCTGCTCTAATTGCTGCTCCGGAGAACCTGATAATATGGTAGCCGGAGAGGCAAGAAATACATCAATTTCGGCCTGAGTAAGTTCTTTATGTGCTATTAGCAGTGCAATGTCATCCTCTGACCAATCCGGGTACATAGTTTCCAACACACCGGGTAATTGAGGTGCACAAGTTTCGTAAAACTCCTTTGCCCAGCTCATAGCGGCTTCAACTCCTGCACTATAATAAGCTTGCGCACTACCACCTCGCAATCCAAATAATGCTGCTTCGGAGAGGGCAAAATACACCTCTGAAGAACGCATTACAGGAGCTTCTATTACCGGCACATACCAAAGGTCGCTCACTCTGGATACTGATTCCAGTTGCCAGGGATATTTGTACTCAACTGGCACTAAACCTAATACAGGCATGCCCCTATAACCAAAATAATCAATGGCAGGGTCATCTTTAGGAAATTCCGCCTTTGCCGTATCTGCCCAGATTTTAATTCGAGGGTCATTTTTGCTCGTCATAATATTAACAAGTTCCTGACCAATGATATTTTTATACATACCTGATCCAATATCTTTTAGATGGTTGTATAGCTCATTCTGGTTATCTGCATTATCTGTAGAGGTAAACATAATAGCATCGTCTGCCCGGGTTAAAATCAAATCTGACTCCTGCAAATCGCTTATATTATTAATGGCCATTTGCTGATCGGCATACCTAATGCGTAAGGCTAAACGCAACCTGAGAGAATTAGCAAATTTTCTCCATTTCTCCACATCACCGGCATAAATTAAATCTGCTCCTCCATAACTTTCTTTAGAAGGGTCTAATTCTACAGCTGCCGCTTTGAGTTCTGCAAAAAAATGTTCGTAAATGCTTTTCTGAGAATCATACTTTGGGTCGAATATAGCCTGTTCTATTGGCAAATTCGATTCAAAATAGGGTATATCTCCATAGGTATCTGTTACTTTGGCAAATGCCCAAACCTTCATAATTCTGGCTATGGCCGTTTTATTAATCAGTTCCGGGTCATCCTTGGTAAGCCTGATAATTTCAGACAAATTATTGGTATAGGTTGAATAGGTGCTACTCCATACCTCAGGGGCATCTCCTTCCTGAAACGGGCGGCTTCCAATGGTAGAAGACATACCGCTATAATGTCCTATAATTCCATTTCCGTATCCGTTGCCAAAATTACCTCCTATTTCCTCTTTTATTGATTTTACCTGTACACGTGTAAGCATCAGATTTACATCTACTAAATCTTCTGTTACCAAATCATTTCGTGTATTCAGCTCTTCAAACTTATCCGTACAAGCATTACTTATAAGGATAGCTATTGAAAAGACGATGATAAATTTTACATTTTTATATATTTTCATCATTTTCTATTTTAGTGTTAAACAACATCCTGTTAAAAAGTAAGGTTTACATTTACTCCAAATGTTCGGGTTGTTGGCATAGATATTGATTCTACCCCTCGTGCACCTGGTGCAGTACTGGGTGCTGACTCGGGAGATATCCCCAAATCTTGCATATTCTCCTGAATGTAAAATAAATTTCTACCAACTAAAGAAACCCTGATACCTCTAAAAGGGGTTTTTTCCAGTATGCCTGAGCTAAAATTATATCCCAACATTAACTCACGCAACGTAATATAACTGGCATCCATTACAAACTCTTCGCCTATTCCACTCCAGGCTCTGTTGGCCCAGTAGGTTTGGCCATCTACTGCCAGCGTGTTTTCAGTATAACCTGCTACATTTCCGTCACCATCCAACACTTCAACTACACCATCAAGTACTCCCACATAAGGTAATTGGTTGCCGTTCTCATCCGTATCCTGAGGCCGTCTGCCTTCTTCTGTAAAAAGAGCGGTACCTGCTGCTGTCATCCGGTATTTTGTTTCCGAAGAAAGCTCTCCTCCCTGAACAAAGTCAATCAGAACATTCATGAAAAATCCTTTATAGGAGAATGAATTATTTAAACCCCCAATCCAGTCTGGCGTAATATTACCTAATACACTTTGTTCGGCTTCTCTAACATAACCTCCACTTGAATTTACTATTTTCCTTCCATCGGGGCTTCGCTTGTATTTATAGCCTATAATATCTCCAAATTGGTTTCCGGGTCTGGCTTCTATATCATTTGGAAAATGATCTACCAGCACAAAGGTTTCAATCCCGGGAGCTAACTCAACTACTTCGGAACTGTTTCTTGCATAATTAAAGCCTAAATCCCAGTTAAAGCCATTTTTTAATCGAACAATATTGGCATTTAATACAATTTCAAGGCCACTATTTCTAATTTCTCCAGCATTAATTACTACAGAGCTATATCCGCTACTGACTGGTAGCGGCACAGGTAAAATCTGGTTTTTTGTTGACCCATCATAATAGGTTACATCCAACCCTATTCGATTATCAAATAACCTGATGTCAAATCCAAATTCCATCGATTCGGTGAGTTCATTTTTCAGATCGAATGCCGGTATTACCCTGCTCATACTTGCATATCCCTGGCCATTATAAGCGGTTGTATAGGAAGCGTAATTATTCCTGGTCAGGTATGGATCAGAATCGTTTCCTACCTGTGCCCACGAAGCCCTAAGCTTACCAAAAGTTAAAATATTAGAAGATATTTCAAAGGCATCGGTAAAGGCCCAACCTAAGCTTACAGAAGGATAGAAAAACGAATGGTTGCCTGTACCTAATGCTGAAGACCAGTCATTTCTTCCTGTAACATCTAAAAACAGGTAGTTTTTATAAGCCAACTGCCCCATAAAATAAAGGGATTGGATTTCTTTTTCGTACAAAGAGTTAGATGGGCGAATATCTTGCGCATTACTTACATTATAAACCCCTGGGGCTTTAAAATCACGCGCATCCCAACTTGAACTGCTGATATATTTTTTAAACAAATTACCTCCAACACTAAAAGAACCAGATAAATCTCCGGATAAATCTCCGCTTGCCATTAAAAGAAAATCTGAGTTCATTTCCTTTCCAATAATATTATTTTCTGTTATTCTTCCTTTTCTATTGGCTCCTCCTGATGACCCTACAGGCCAGGTTTTTTGCCTTTGGTCTGAATACCAATCGATACCACTTCTGGCCGTTAAACTTAACCAATCGGTAAATTGATACCTTAACGAAGCATAACCTATGAACCTGTTTCTTTCATCGTTATTCTTTAATTCATTTATAATATAATATGGATTGCCCCTTCTAACCCCAGGGAACCTGCCGTTTTCTCCGGTTACTTCATAATGCTCCTTTAAAAAATCCATTGGTATATACCTCCCCATATTAATTAAGGAACGAACAACGTTGTCGTTATTAAGGCCTAAAGCAGGCCTGTTATTAAATTTTGAATTAATATAGTTTGCCTTA
The DNA here is from genome assembly GCA_027067135.1 of Cyclobacteriaceae bacterium. Classification (GTDB taxonomy): domain Bacteria; phylum Bacteroidota; class Bacteroidia; order Cytophagales; family Cyclobacteriaceae; genus JAKISE01. The sequence goes on along the minus strand of JAMOMJ010000082.1, from coordinate 5,507 downwards.
CTATCAATTGATAGTTTATCTGTAAGCTTGCTGTTTACCCTAAGGTTAAAGGTGTTTCTGCTTCCTGAATGATTTGGAGTAATTCCTTTCATAGTTGTATTACCAAAAGATGCCCTTATCGTAGTACTTTCGCCTCCACCTGAAAGCGAAATCATATTATTGGCAACCAAACCGGTATCCCAGAAATCTCTGATATTATTAGGGTCTGCTGCTGTAAGTACTCTTGTTTTTGGCTCTTCGCCAGGTAATACAAGAGGATCTACAACGGTTCTTCGCCCGTCTAAAGGAACTCCCCAACTGGAGTTATTCCATCTAGGAACAGTTTCATAAAATTCTCCATCAATTTCAACAAGCTGCCCACCAAGGTTTGTGCCTTCCCAACCAGGCCCATATTTATTCTGTACTCTGGGAATCAAATTAATTCTTTCCATTGATGTGGTAGAATTAAACTCTACCCCAATGCCTTTTCTTGCTTTACCTGATTTTGTGGTAATTAGTATTACTCCATTAGAACCACGCGAACCATAAAGTGCCGATGCACTTGGCCCTTTTAAAACGCTAATTGACTCTACATCTTCAGGGTTAATATTACCAATTCCGTCTCCATAATCATTATCTCCCCCTCTAAGTCCTCCAGAACCTTTTCCCGGGTTTTGAATTGGAACACCATCTATCACATACAAAGGCTGATTGCCCCTAAGAGAACTGTTTCCCCGGATGGTAACATTAGTGGTTCCTCCCGAACCAGATGAGGGATTTGATACCTGCACTCCGGCCACTTTACCAGTAAGATAATTGGCTACACTTACTTCCCTTGCAGAGGTTAGTTCATCGCCTTTTAGCTCTTGTACAGAATATCCCAGAGCTTTCTTTTCTCTTTCGAGCCCGAAAGCGGTAACTACTACTTCAGAAAGGGAAGTAATGTCAGATTCCATCTCAATGTTAAAAACAGTTTGTTTTCCAACTAATACTTCTTGCTTTATATACCCAATAGAGGTAAAAACAAGAATGGTTTCTTCGGAGGGTACTTCAATCGAAAAATTGCCATCCATATCTGAAACAGTACCATTGCTTGTGCCTTTAATAACCACATTTACACCAGGTAACCCTTGATTGTCATCAGAGGAAATTATAGTTCCTGAAACTTTTATAACTTTTGAAATAATGCTTTCAGGAGCAATAAACCCGCTGTTTTTATTCTTACTTACCGAAATATTATTGTTGTATTGCTTAAAATGCAGGTTGGCTTCTTTAGAAATTAAAAGTAGGTAATCATATACTTTTAACTTTTCCCCCACCAGATTTAGTTTTACTTCTGATTTAAGAATTTTTCTGTCATAGGTAAATTCATACCCAGTATTCTCCTCTAATTCGTTAAATGCTTGCAACAAGCTGGCATTTTTTAAATTTAGAGTGAGTTCTTTCTCTTTAATGCTTTCTATAATTTGTGCATCTACAGGAAGCGCAAACATTACAGAAAATGTAAAAATTTGAACCAGTGTTCCGTAAAACAGTAATTTAGTAAGCATTACAAAAAGCGATAGTAATTTTAATTTCATACCTTTGTTTTTTTATATTATATATTTATTTAAGAGAGCTGTAAGTTGGTGGTACAACTTATGCTCTTTGGAATAACCGATGACCTTGTCATCGGTTATTTTTTTTATTCGTATTCTATTTTCTTCATTATAGGTTTAGTTTAATGGTGTTTTCTTTTATTTCATAGTTAAATTGTTCAATATGAGATATTATATCTAATACTTGCTCTAAGGAAGCATTCTCAAATTTGGCATCGAGATTCCAATGCGGTTTTTCCCCGTTGGTATCAAACTTAATTCCATACCATCTTTCCAGTTTTTTTACAACCATATTGTAATCGGCATTTTCAAAAACTATTACCCCGTTTTTCCATCCTAATACCTTTTTAGAATCGAACAAGCCTGTTTTAAGAACATCACTATTTTGATAGGAAACAAATTCTCCTGCTTCTAATATTATACCTTTTGTTAGGTTCTTTTTGGTAAGGGGCTGAACTTCAACTTTTCCTTCAACTAATGATATATCAACAGTTTTATCTTCTTCAAAAGAGCTAATATTAAAAGCAGTACCAAGTGCTGTAGTAATTATATTTTTGGATTGAACAACAAAAGGTTTTTGATCATTTTTTGCAACAGTAAAATATGCTTCACCTTTTAATTTTACCCACCTAATGCTGTCTTTAAAGCCTTCTGAAAATACTATACTACTTTCGGCATTTAAATTTACAATAGAGCCATCAGGCAGATAAATCATTGATTTTACACCAGAAAGATTCTTTTTTTCTATCGTTTTTAGTACAGTAAGGCTACTGTTAGAGGTAGTTAAAAGTTTGTTAAATAAAAAAGTAAGTGTAAATGCAAAAACTAAAATAGCTGCAACGCGGTAAAATAAAGGAACTAAACTTCTTGATTTAGCACGTTTAGGACTATGCGCCCTCTTCCATATGCTTGTTTTAATTTCTGTATGATTGGCTATTTTTAAACCTTTTACATCCGGGTTACAATATATTTTAATACTGTCAAAGGTTTTCTGATTTAACTTATCAGCTTTAAGCCATTTATCAAATGCACTCTGCTCGGCTTTAGTGGCAGACTCATTTAATATTACTGCAATTAAGTTATCAATATTTTTTTCCATTTCTTATCTTTCTCAGGTGACAAGACCCTTGAGATAGGAAATACCCTATGGCTTATATGCTTTTTTTTAAATAAAGAAAAAAAGTAGAGAAGACTTTTTTATTTTTTCTATATTTATATCGTTGGATTCCAGGTAATTAAAAACAACCAATCTAATTTTTTTTAAGGCTGTTGACATGTGTTTTTCAACCGTTTTTTGCGAAATATTAAGCTTGTTGGCTACTTCTTTATATTTGAGCTGGTCGTATTTAACCATTTCAAAAATTACAATGCTTTGTGTTGGCAAGCTATTAAGTTCTTTAGAAATAATTTCATACAACTCTTTATCCATCAACTCCTGATCGGGTCTTGAATTAGAGATAATTTCATGCTCAACTTGGCCTTCTCCTCTATACAAAGCAATGTTGTATTTGTTTTTTCTAAGATATTTAAGAGATTGGTTTTTAACAGCTGTATAAAAAAAAGCTTCAGCATAATTTATACTTTCACTTTCTTTTGTTTTCTTTAAAAAATTTACAAATACATCAGATACAACATCTTCAGCCATCTGGTAGTTTTTAACATAATAATAGGAGAATTTAACCAACGGGGTATAGATACGATCAAAAAACAATGAAAAGGCATGCTTGTCATTGTCTTTAATAATTTTATCTATTAATTCCTTGTTAGTCATTCTAATTTTGGACAAAGTTTCAATAATATGATTAAAACATATATAGGTAAAGATATAAACTTATATATATGTTACAAGTGCAGCAATAAAATATTAGTGTAAGATATTTATCAATCAATATTTAGTATAGCTGCACTATTTATTTTATTATTTTCTACCGCCAGATAAGGCTGATTTAGTACAAATTCGAGAGGCATGTGTCAACTACTTGACGCAGAATTGGTTTTATACTTATAACCTGAACCCGATTAATACTACGCATTACAGTTTTAACTGAGGTATATCCATATACAAAAAAACTGCAAATACTATTTGTCTCAGCATGCAACAGGAGCACATATACGAGTAAGTGAAATTACTGATATAAGGAATGATTCAAGAGTTGAAAATAGTTTTAGATGAAGAACCCATTGAAGGTGGTAATGGTGTGGGTACTACCCGATTTAGAGTAGAGCATACATTTAGTGTCAATTCCAACGTAAATATTTTTTTAAATAAATATGGAAATAAATTTTCTCGGAAAGAATTTTCTTACTTTGGGGTGCTGCCGCTGATCTTCGAGATGGGCTTTTAAATGCAAACATAAATCTTTAACAGCCAGTTCTAAATGCTTTTCTATGGTTCTTTTAGAGATAATAAGCAAGTCAGCTACCTCTTCAATTAATAGCCCTTCTTCTCTAACAAGCCTATATACCATTTGGCGCTGAGCAGGCAATTTTTTTACTGCACTTTCTAAAAGGTGATAAAGGTCTTTATCAACAGGAAGTATAAAATTAGCTGGTATTTCATCCACTATATAATCTTCGGCTTCTTCAATACTTGTAAAATTTGCAATTTCACTTTTATCTCTTAACCAGGTAAAGCTTTTGTTTTTAACAGATTTATACAGGTAGGCATTAATTCTTTCAATGTTTGCCAGTTTGTTTTTGTTTTTTAGCAAATTATATATAACATCTGAAACAACCTCTTCTGCACCTGAAGGCATCTTAACAAACTGGAGGCAAAAAGCAAACAACTTAGGGTAGTAATGGTCAAAAAAGATACCGAAGGATTTTTGATCATTTTCCTTAACAATTCTTTCCCAAGTGCTCTGAATATCAATCATATTAATGGCCACAATTATCCAATGATACAAAATAATTCAAAAAAAAACAATAGTGTAATAACAATAATATAACTACGAGATATAAGTTAAAAAACTTATATTTCCTTATGTTTAATAAAGACAACCTCTGTATCCTTATGAATTTTATGAATTTGAATTAAAGGATTAGGGTTATCTATTTAAAGCGCAGGGGGTTTTTTATATCAGAATAACACTAAATATATGCCCATTCTGAATTCCAGCCTGCCGGCACGGTATTTCAAGGTATTGTTTGCTCAGACCCTGATTCCGATATTTATCATCGGGACAGGATTACTGGTTTATTGATATTTTTGGAACTTAGATGGTCAACCATATATTATAATTTGCTGATTATCAATGAGATAATGAGCATAACGTTCAAAAGGGTTACTATTCAGCTATACGTTTTATTTAAAACACCCCTAAAACAGCATTTCTGGAACATTTTAAAAATGCAACGATAGAAACACCTAAAGTTTCAAAGGCTAAAACCACCAAAGTAGCTTAAGGTATTACCAAAAATGTAGTTTCAAACCCTTTAAATAGTATTTTGGATAGCTGAATAGTAACTTCGGAAGCTTGCCACTTGACTTGACATTAATCTGATTGTTTAAATTGTAACTTAAAATTAACCACAATATCATTCCCTGTTTCTATTTGCCCAAACATGGCTGTGGGTGGCTCTATGTTAAAATCGCTCAGTTTAAGTGGTATTTTACCTAAAAAGGCTAATGTTCCATTGGTAAAGTAAGCAGTGGTTTGTGTTTTTATTGCTTTTTTTACACCTGCAATATACATTAACCCTTCTGCCATTAATATGCTGTTATTTTCAGCAATTAAATCAAATGGTATGGAAGCAGTTAACTCAAAAATTATTTCAGGATGCTCCTCTGCTTTTAACGCTCGGTACATTTTATTGTCCATCGTTTCCCCTTTTTCGCTATGCAGACTACTTGCAGGCACAGTAAGGGTAACTAACGAAATGGTGCCTTTTTTCAGGTAGCTTTCCGTATTTTTTTTAGTCTCAATCAGT
>JAMOMJ010000081.1 GCA_027067135.1 Cyclobacteriaceae bacterium | reverse complement strand
CCTGCATACGCTTTATCTAAATCACCGTATTTTGCAAAACGGCCTTTCCCCCAGTTTTCAACGCCTAAAATAGCCAATTGCTCACCATCTATGGTAATAATCCTATTCTCGTTGCGCAGTAAATCCCAGCCCATATCCTTATGTACTTTTACTAAGTCATCAAGGTTTTGCTGCTTGGCTTTGGGTGTAGTCCATTGTTTATAATCGCCATAATCATGATTGCCCAAAATTGAGTATGCCCCTAAAGGTGCAGATAGTTTGGCAAACATAGCCTTATACTCGCCTACTTCTGATGTTTCGTTATTTACAAGGTCGCCCGTAAACATAAATATGTCGGGCTTTTCTTTCATCATTAAATCAATGCCCCCTTGCACGGCTGTTTTATTGTAAAAACTACCTGAATGAATATCTGAAAGCTGGCCAATTTTAATGCCATCAAATGCCTTGGGTAAAGTAGGTATAATAACTCTTTTTCTACGAACACGGTAATTATACGCACCTGATACAATACCAAAACCAAGAGTAGCCACAGGTATTGCAATAGCTGCCATTGTAGCTTTTGCTAAAAACTCCGATCGGGGAATAGGATTCCCGGGAGTTGATACTTTACCGGGTGCAAATATTTTTTTCTTTTTAGCCCATTTCACCAACCGGATGATATCATCCAATAGCAAAACAAGCACAGCAAATATTTTTGAGAGGTAATCTATAAAAAAGAATACAATTACTAATTTTTGGAAAACAGGGTTAACATACCTGGGGCCAAATAATTTCCATTGGATAAAAAGCAGGGCAATAGCAATGGTTAATAACCAATAAATAGCCCATATTATCTTTTTTCGCTTCCAACTTTTAGTAAGTACTTTAATCGCCTGAAATACGTACCAGTCGATTAGAAATATAAGTAGCAGTATTATGTATATCATATTTACTATTGAGCTTCTTGTTTCTAAATATTGTCTAAACCAGGGTAATTTATTAGTTCTGGCCTCTCATTACATGTCATTTCGAAGTGCAACGGAGAAATCTTAGCCATATTGCAATACCATCTTGGCAAAGATTCCTACGGAATGACTTGCAAAAGTGAAGTATTACGTAATTGCGAGGCACGAAGCAATCCCATTTTCATTAACAGATTGCTTCACTACGTTCGCAATGACGTTAACTTATCACCTGATTCCCATTAGCCCTTGCTTCTTTTTTATCCGCAAACCAGTACATAACCTTATCGAAGAAAAGGTACATTACAGGAACGATTACCAACGTTAAAAAAGTGGCAAATGTTAGCCCAAATATAATTGTCCACGACATAGGACCCCAGAAAATTACACTATCTCCCCCCACAAAAAAGTCGAAATCATAGCTATGGAAAAACTTAATAAAATCGAGGTTTAAACCTGTTGCTAATGGAATAAGCCCCAGTATGGTTGTAACGGCTGTTAGTATTACCGGCCGTAGCCTTGTTTTACCTGCCACAACTATAGATTCTACTATTTCATTCATAGGCAGCCTCACATCTTCTCCAAGTTCTTCTCTTTTTCGCTTTCTGGTCAGTTCAATAAAATCAATTAATACAATAGCATTGTTTACCACAATTCCTGCCAGAGAGATTATCCCAATCATAGTCATCATAATCACAAAATCCATTTGAAAGGTAACCAGCCCCATAAAAACACCAATGGTACTAAAAAGTACTGAAGTCATAATTATGATGGGTGCAGTTATTTTATTAAACTGCCCAACTATAATAAGAAAGATAAGAAATACGGCCATCATAAGTGCCCGGCTTAAGAAATCCATTTCTTCTGCCTGCTTTTCCTGCTCGCCCCCAAACTTAAATTCGTAGCCGTAGGGCATTTCAAAGTCCTGTAGGGCAGCTTTAATTTCATCGTTTACTGCAGTAGCATTATAGCCACCTACTACGTTGGAGTACAACATAAGTACGCGTTTTAAATCCTTTCTTTTTACCGATCCATACGTACTGCTTAGTTCCGTTTTAGCCAAAGAGGCAATTGGTACCTGGTGCATTTTACCATCAACTTGGTTTCTAAACGTAATATTTTTATTAATCAACGCATCAATATCATACCTGTACCTATCGTTTAGCCGCAATTGTATTTCATAGTCGTCTTCGCCCTTTTTATACTTAGATACTTCTTTGCCAAATATGGCTGTTCTAAGCTCGTTGGCAATGGTAAAGGTTGAAATACCAAACCTACGGGCTTTATCGCGGTCAATGTCAATAATCAATTCCGGTTTTCCGGTTTCCAGGTCTGATTTCAGTTTTTCTATACCCTCAATACCCGATTCGTTGATAAACTGTTTCATGCGGTCGGTTATATCGGTAAGTATTTCAAAATCTTCGCCCGATACTTCTATGCTAATGGGTTTGCCTACCGGTGGGCCGGCAGCATCTTTATCAACGGTAATGGTTACCCCGGGATAGCCCTTCATGGCTTCCCTTATTTCCTCCATTACATCGCTGGTTACAACATCGCCCCTATACTTCATTTCTACAAAGTTGATGGTAATCCTGGCTTTATTGGGGCTGTCGCCCTGACCCATTGACGAGGGGTCGTTGGGATCGGCAGTGCCCTGACCCACATTGGTAATTACCGATTCTACAATACGCTTATACGGGTTAATAACCTTTTCTATTTTATCGTTAATCTCCACGGTAAAATCATTGGTAGTTTCAATATCGGTACCAATGGGAAAGTCGATAAATATATTTATGTATTTGGGCTGATTATTAGGAAAGAAAATAACATTGGGCGCAAATGTTACCAGCATACCCAATGAAGCAAAAAGCAGAGCCACGGTTCCGAAAAAGAACAAATAACTTCGTTGTAGAGCTACTCTTAAAACTTTATCATACAGCACTTCCAGCCAGGGAAGAAATGAATTTTGAAACCTCTCAGATAGTGGGGTAAGCACGTATATATTTACGATAAGAATTAGGGCATAAGCCAATATTAGGTTACCAAGCACTGTAAATTTAAGTGCCAATAAAGCTGCTCCTACCACTACAAGAATGATAAAGTTTCGGACAACTTTCTTATTATCAATCTTGTTTTGATCCCCCACTTTCATAAATAATTTAATAAAAGCCGGGTTGATAACCAGTGCCACAAATAAGGATGACCCCAGGGTAATAATAAGGGTAAAAGGGAGGTATTTCATAAACTCGCCCATAATGCCCGGCCAAAAAGCCAGTGGCAAAAAAGCAGCCAGTGTAGTGGCGGTTGAGGTAATAATAGGCATAGCCACCTCACCTACACCCAGCCGGGTTGCCTGTAGGGGCGAATACCCTTCTTCCATTAAACGATACACATTTTCAACCACAACAATGCCGTTGTCAACCAGCATGCCCAGTGCCATAATTAAGCCAAAAAGCACCATCATATTAATGCTAATACCCAAAAACCCAAGAATAAGAAACGACATAAACATAGAAAGCGGAATGGCCATGCCCACAAACAATGCATTACGGGTGCCAAGGAAGAAAAGCAGCACCATTACCACCAGAATAACCCCAAAAATAATGCTGTTTTCAAGGTTGGCTACCATTTCTTTGGTTTGCTTGGATTGGTCGTTGGTAACCACCACTTCCAAATCTGCCGGGAAATAGTCTTTTTCTAACTTTTCCAGTAAACGCCCTATTTTTTCTGTGGCAATCAGCAGGTTTTCACCGCTTCTTTTTACCACATCTACCATTACCACAGGTTTGGTTCCCAGGCGGGCATAATTGGCTTTTTCCTTATAGTCAAAATTAACAGTGGCTACATCGCGCAAATACACAATATTGCCTTTTTCGTGTTTTATAATAATATCCAACAGCTCGTCAGGTTCTTTAAATTCGCCATCAATACGTACTGCCCTTCGTACCCCACCCGAGCGGTAGCTACCACCCGACATGGTTACGTTTTCGGCAGCAATGGCATTTTCCAAATCGCCAAAATTAAGCTCCATAGCTTCCAGCTTAAACGGATCCACATTTACCTTAACCTCTTTTTCATCTACTCCCCTGATTTCCGCTTTAGATATTTCAGGAAATTTCTCTATCTCGTCTTCCAGGTATTCGGCATATTCTTTTAGCTGATCTACCGAATAATGACCCGAAAGGTTAATATTTAAAATGGGAAATTCGTTTACGTCCATTTCAAAAATATCGGGGTCACGATCCAGGTCGGAAGGCAACTCTGCTTTTGCCTTATCAACGGCATCTTTTACCTTGGTAAGGGCATCTTCCACATCGGTATCGGTAGTAAATTCTACCACAATGGTGGAGTAATCCTGAATGGAGGTAGAGGTAATATTATCAACCGATGAAATGGTGTTTAACTCCTTTTCAATAGGCCGGGTAATCAGGTTTTCAATATCCTTTGGAGAGTTGCCTGGGTGCGTGGTACCAATATACACCTTGGGTATTTTTATTTCCGGAAAATTTTCTCTGGGTAGCGAAATGTAGGTACTAATGCCCATTACAACTACCAGAAAAGTTAAAAAAAGTACTGTAGTGGTATTATTTACCGCCCAAGTGGTCAGCTTAAATTCCTTATCAATTTTAATATTATTGTTTTTCATAACTTAATAGTTTCACCCTGCCTGCTGGCAAGCGCAAAGAAATTCCAATCATACCATTAAAATTTCCATTAGTGGTGTTTTGTAAAATCTATACTTTCTTATTCAGCAATTTTTACCTGGGTACCGTTCGAAATATCATAGATGCCCTTATCAATAATTACATCGCCTGCTGCCAGGCCTGATAAAACTTCGGTCTTTGTTCCGGAAGTTATTCCCAAGGTTACATCGGCACGAATGGCTACATCTTTTTCTTCAGCTTTTTTTAGCTGATATACATAAGCCCCCTTTTTATCTGTAAATATGATATTAGTGGGTACTACCAATGCCTCTTTATTTACATAATCAGATACACTAAGCACTGCCACCATATTAGGCTTTATCTTGCTATCTGAAGGGATGAGTATTTCCAGTTCAAATGTTCGGTTTTTGGGTTCGATTACCTGGCCAATGGCCGATATTTTGGCAGTTAATTCAAGCCCGGTTGAAGGGAAATAAACAGCAACCTCCTGATTGGTCTTAAATTTTCCTACATACGCTTCTGAAACTGTTGCTTTAATGTACATATCCGATAGGCTTACCAACCGTAAAATCGATTGCCCTGGCTGAATATTTTGCCCTACTCTTACATCTACACGATCAATAACCCCGGAAAAAGGAGCCTGAATAACTGTTTTAGCCAGTTGCGATTTGGTTGTAGCCAGTTTTCTTTCCAACGATTCTTTTTTGTTTTTAGCTTCTAAATATTGCACCTCCGTACCAATATTTTTATTCCACAACTTTTTTTGCCGGGTATAAATGGTATTGGCCAACTCCAGCGATGTTTTTAGTTCGGCAATTGTATTTCGCAATACTTCTGCATTTTGCACCACCAGGGTTTGCCCCATTTTTACTTTTTCTCCTTCTTTTACCAGCACCTTTGTTACCCGTGCCGGGGTTTCCGGTGTAATGGTAATATTGCCTCTTGCTTTTACGGTGCCCCGTATATCAATAGTATGTTCAAAAACAGATGGCTGGAGTTCAAAAGTGGTTACCAGCGAAAGGTTATTATTTTGATGAATAACGCCTGCTTCCTCTAATTCCTGTTTAAGCTCGTGTACTTTGGTTTTTTGTGCAGCCAGTTCTTTTTTGGCTTCTTCGTACTCGGCTTGTTTATAATCAATATCTGTTTTTGGTTGGCAAGCAATAAATACTATAAATATTGCCAGTAATGTAAATCCTGTTTTTTTCATAATGTTTTTTCGGCTTGTTTTTGGTGCCTTGTATTATAATAGGTTTCCTATAGATTTTTTGTAATCAACTTTTGCAATAAGCGCATTATAAAGCGCAATAAAAAAATTGGTTTGGGCTTGTTTATAATCGGCATCGGCATTAATAACCTCTAAATTAGAGCCAACGCCTGCCTGGTATTTTTCTTTTGTAATTTCATATACCTCTTGCGATAACTTCATATTCTCAAGTTGTACATTCATAGTTTTTACACTATTTTCATACGCCACTTGTTTTTGTTCAATTTCAAGGTTTATACTGTTTTCAAGGAGGTCATAATTATTATGAACCTGCTGTAGCTTAACTTTTTTCTGTTGTAAAACCCTGTGTTTTCTTAGTCCGTCAAAAACAGGTACACTCATTTTTACCCCGGCCAGGCCAAAGTCAAACCATTCGTTACCAATATTAAATAAGTTTGCACCAGAACCTGTACCAGCAATAGCACCAAGGCTGGCGTACAAATCCAGTTTAGGTAAATACTCTACTTTTGTTCTTTTAATATCCAGCAGCGCAAGCCTTTCCTGTGTTTGAAGAATGGAGTATTCTACCCGTTGCTCATAGCCAAACGAACCCTCTTTGGCATCGTCAAATATGTCTAACGTAAGTTCATCGGTTAGGGCAATTTCCTCATTAATTGGCATTCCTAGCTGAAATTTCAATAGAGATTCTGCAACGCCAAGCATCTTTGTAGAGTTCTCCCGGTTTACTTTTATGTTATTAAACTGTACCTGCACCCTGCTAACGTCTATTTTTTCGGCAAAGCCATTCTGGTACATTTCTTTTGTTTCTTGCAGCAATGTATCTAAACGTCCGTAGTTTTTTTCTACAAGTTCAAGGGTAAGCTTGTTTACCAAAACAGCATAATAGGCCTTACTTACGGCTTCAACCACATCTATTTTTGATTTAATATGCTTTTTGGTTGATAGTTCTTTGTATGTTTTTGCTGCTTCCAGGCCTACAAAAAACACCCCGTCAAACACCATTTGTGAGGCTCCTACTGAGGCATTACCTGAATATTTTGTACCAAACGCTACTGCTACCTGCTCTCCCGGAGGGGCTCCGGGAATAAATTCAGAGGGCAAAAAACTTACCGGTAATGAAAAATTATAAGCCAAGTCCAGGTTGGCATTTATCTGGGGCAATCCTGTTGCAATATTTTCTTTTACCACCCCTTCGGCTACTTCTATATCCAGTTTGGCATTTAAAATATTTTGATTGTGCTCCAGTGCATAGTCAGTTGCCTCTTGCAACGACATTTGTCTTACTTCCTGTGCTGCTGCAAACAGCACTACAAAAGACAAGCTAAGTGTAAATAGTGTTTTTTTATACATACCTGTTAACTAGTTTTCTTGTTTATATTTTTCAAATAATTCGAATCCTTTGGCGGTAAGTAAGCCATATACATAGTGCTCAAACATTTGCATATGCACTTCCGTAAAATCAAATTCATCTTTAGGAAACGCATGCGGGTCAAACGACATGTGCACCTGTTCTACTCTTAGTTTTGCCAACACATTGCTTTTTATTCCCTTTCTAAAAAAGCCTTCTTCTTTCCCTCTTTTCAGGTTGTCTTTAATACTTTCATACACTGTTATATGCTCAAAGTCCAAAAACAAATTCCAGGCTTCTGTATGAAATTTTTTTAAATCAAAAACCAATGCAGGGTTTAGGTTTTCTATATGCGTTCGCAAACATTTAGACATAAGGTAGAGTTCTTCAATAGCATTGTTTGCCTGATTTGTTACCGCCTCGTACTCGCTTTTCCTCTCTTCAATTACCGATTCTGTTACCTTCTTGACAAGTTCGTTTTTATCTTTAAAGTGCTGATAAAGCGTTTTTTTAGAAATACCCAAATGTCTGGCAATGTCGTCCATAGAAACACTACGCACACCGTAGGTTAAAAACATTTCGCCTATTTCTTTTATTCTATTTTCTTCCATTCTTTAGATTATCATTGGGCGCAAAACTATAAAAACTTTTAACATAGCAAAAGTTTCCTAAGTTTATTGGTACGACCAAACATAAAAAAGGTTTAGAAAAAATTTAAATTTAAGTGTGATTACACCATCTCGATTTGAACTTTTTACGCATTTCTGCACGCTCTTCGTCAGATAAGCCAGACCAATTATGCCCAAACTTATGTTTCCAGTGGCGGCCACTAAAACAACGAAAACCAACCAACAATCTGACCATTGCTAGCAATATAAGGGCTTGTGTATAGGTTAGTGCTTGCCATCCTGCAATTTCAGGCACCAGCACGTTCCATAGTAGCATTATTGCCCAAGCCAATACCATAAAATAGAGTATAATGCCAAGTGCAAATTTTAATCCCATCAAAAACCAATTACCTCGCATCATCAAATTTCTTTATATAAGTTCGCTAATCTTTTTCTTAAATACTGCACAGCATATCGTTTTCTAGAAAGTAAAGTATTCAAAGAATCTCCCGTTTCTCTTTCCATGTCTTTAAAACTCAACCCCTCTAACTCGTGCCATACAAAAACATCTCGTTGTGGCTTGGGCATTTCTGCCAGTACGTCTTCAATCGATTCCCAAATTAATTCCCGGGTATAAACATCATCGGGGTTATTACTATCGTCCACCAATATTTCTGCTAACAGCATGGGGGCTGCATCTTCTGAATTTCGAGCATTTTCAATTTTACTAAAATTTTCGGGTTTCTTTTTTCGGTAGAGGTCAACAATTTTATTCCGGGCAACCCGAAACATCCAAGCCGTTATTTTTTCGATAGATTCAATGGTTTGATAGCCTTGCCATAATTGAATAAATACATCTTGCAGAATATCTTCGGCATCATTATTATCCGAAACTCTGGTTTTAATAAAGTTTAAGAGCCTGTTGCTTTCTTTAGAAACAGTATTTTCTACTACTTGCCGTTTCTCTAAGGCCATTTCTGCAGTTATAGTCAATGTCTCCATCACTAATGATGTCGAGCAAGCTGTTTATTTATTGTATGAGAAAATCAAAAAATAGATTACAAGCAACTATACAGTTCAAAACCTTATCCATTTTCATCTTATGCAAGTTATACATTTATCAATAAAACTTTTTACTTTCAAACTTTCAAACTAACTACTTCCTCCAATCAAAAAATTAATTCAAATAGGATTCAATACGCTAGCTTATTACGTTTACAATAAAACGGCATCAAAAACGATTCTCTGTTTCCACGGGTTTGGCCAAAAAGGACAAGATTATGAATGGCTTGCCAATGAACATAAAGAGTACAAGGTAATTACAATTGATCTTTTTTTTCATGGGAATAGTACACTCAATAATACTAAATTATTAACTCCAGAAGGGTGGAATTTGTTTTTTAAAGAACTCATTTCAGTAGAAGAAATTAATAACTTTTCTTTGGTTGGGTATAGCATGGGGGGGCGATTTGCCTTAACTACTCTTATGCTTTACCCTCACTTGGTTAACAGCATTTACTTAGTTGCTGCAGACGGTATAGTGCCAAGTAAGCTGTTTAAAGTAGCCACAGGAACTACTTTAATGAGAGCAATTTTTAAGTGGATGCTCAATTCTTATCCAGCCTTTCTTAATATTTCGAATGCATTAACCAACCTTGGCGTTTTAAATAAGGGTTTACTAAAATTTGCGCAGCTACATATGCGAGATAAAAAAGAACGAGATCGGATTTATAAGAGTTGGACTACCTTTAGGCAATTAGAAATGAGCCCAATTGAAATAGCCAGTATCTCCGAAAAATATAAAATCCCTGTTCACATAGCCTTGGGTAAATTCGATCGGATGATACCTGTAAGCAGAATTAAGCCATATTTGATTAACAACCCATACCTCCACTATAAAACTGTTGAAATTTCTCACCATAAACTCTTCTATTATAACTTTCTGAAACTGGAGTAAAAACTATTTTTAACAACCTTCTTCATCTATAAGTAAAGCTATTGGGAGGCATTTAGAGTAATTTAAGTATGCGATTTGTGTATTATATTTGCAATTTGCATACTTAAATTGCACTTTTGACCAAATATCAACTGTGAAAATTACAAGACTACTTCAATCAGAAATTAAAAAACAGCAAAAAAACATCCCTGCTATTGCTATTATAGGAGCAAGGCAAGTGGGTAAATCTACCTTGGCAAAACAACTTATTGCGAAAGATACTAATGTGGTTTTTTTAGATATGGAGTTAAGTTCAGACAGGCAACTTATTAATGAAACAGAGACATTTTTAACACTTAACAAAGGAAAGACCATTTGTATTGATGAAATTCAAATGATGCCAAATTTATTTACAGAACTAAGGCCTTTTATAGACAACAACCCAGATACAAAGTTTATCATTTTAGGTTCTTCATCTCCAGAATTAATGCGCCAAAGTTCTGAAAGCTTAGCAGGGCGAATTTACTATTTTGAATTAGGGTCTTTTAGTTGGAAAGAAATTCCAGCTAACACTTCTCTTCAAACCTATAGGTTATTAGGAGGAATGCCTTTAAGCATTTTGGCTCAATCTAATAAAGATGCATTTGTATGGATTAATAATTACATTAAAACATTTTTGGAGCGAGATTTAAGAAATTTTGGATTTAACATTGCACCTGATACTATTCGCAGGCTGTGGGTTATGCTGGCTCACATCAACGGTCAACTGCTTAATTATTCTCTATTAGGCAAATCAATGGGAACGAGCCATACCACTATTAAACATTATATTGATATTTTGGCTTATACATTTATGATTCGAATAATGGAGCCCTACCACGTAAATACCAAAAAGAGAATTACCAAAACGCCTAAAATAATATTTAGAGATACGGGCGTATTACATACACTCTTAAAAATAGAAACTTACGATGAATTATTTTCTCACCCTGTTTATGGAAGTTCATGGGAAGTAACGGTAATTGAAAATGTACTAATTAAATACAAAAATTGGGGCTACTATTTTTACCGATCTTCAAACGGCAATGAATTGGACTTGGTTTTAACAAAGGCATCTAAAGTTATTGCTATCGAAATTAAAACAGCTACAACACCAAAAGTGAGTAGAGGGTTTTGGGTTGCTTTAAACGATATTAAAGCAACAGAAAGTTATGTAATTGCCCCTGTAAAAATGCCTTACCTATTAAAAAATTCTACTATGGTGTACCCTTTAGAAGAATTTTTAGATAAACCAATCTGATAATTTTAAATCCACAAACCCTGTCAAAGTTCACAACTTTAACGGTTTAGAGTTAGGCAAAATTTCTACTCAAATTCAAACGAATAAACTAACTTTGCCTCCTTAATTTCAGCTGCATGATTACTTTCTATAAAAATTCTTCTAATTCTATTTTTGCTGTACAATCGTTTGAGGCAATAACTACAAAAAACCAGCCTAAGTTAGCTTGGCTTTTTGATAATGCAACTCTTATCGAAAAATCTTCGATAGATGGTAATTTCATAGGCCCCAGAAGCGAAATGGTAACCCCTTGGAGTACAAATGCTGTTGAAATTACACAGAATATGGGCATTGCTGGAATTATACGAATTGAAGAATTTATATTGGAATCTAATTCCTTCGACCCCATGTTGCAGCGTAAATACCAAGGTCTAAATCAAGAAATGTTTGACCTTGGTGTTGCTCCAGAAGAAATTTTAGAAATCGAAGATATTACTGCCTATAATCAGCAAGAAGGACTGGCTCTTAACAAGGAGGAAATTGGGTATCTCGAAGGTGTAAGCAAAGAGCTTGGCCGGCATCTAACTGACAGCGAAGTGTTTGGGTTTTCACAGGTAAACAGTGAGCACTGTCGTCATAAAATTTTTAATGGTGTTTTTGTAATAGATGGAGAAGAAAAAAAATCATCTCTATTCAAACTCATTCGTAAAACCTCGAATGAAAATCCCAACCGATTGGTATCGGCCTACAAGGATAATGTGGCCTTTGTAAAAGGGCCAAAGGCTGTTCAGTTTGCTCCTGCAACCCAACACCAACCCGATTATTTTCAAACTAAAGAGTACCAATCAGTTATCTCTTTAAAAGCAGAAACACATAATTTTCCAACTACGGTTGAACCTTTTAATGGGGCCGCCACCGGCTCTGGTGGAGAAATTAGAGATAGGATGGCGGGCGGAAAAGCAAGTATGCCCCTTGCAGGAACAGCTGTTTATATGACTTCCTTCCCGCGTACCGAAGCAAACAGGTCGTGGGAAAAAGCAACTAAAGCAAGGCCTTGGTTGTATCAGTCTCCCTTAGATATTCTTATTAAAGCCTCAAACGGAGCTTCTGATTTTGGTAATAAATTTGGCCAACCTTTAATTTCTGGTAGTGTACTCACATTTGAACAACAAATTGATAATGAGTTATTAGGGTACGACAAGGTAATAATGCAGGCAGGTGGTATAGGGTACGGAAAAGAAGAGGACAGCTTAAAAGATGATCCAAAAAAAGGTGACCAAATTGTAGTGCTTGGTGGCGATAATTACCGCATTGGCATGGGTGGTGGAGCCGTATCTTCCGTTGCAACTGGTGAGTTTTCAAACTCCATTGAATTAAATGCCATTCAACGATCAAATCCCGAAATGCAAAAAAGGGTTTCCAATGCCATACGAGCTATGGCCGAAATGGATAAAAATCCAATCGTTTCTATACACGACCACGGGGCAGGGGGACATTTGAATTGCCTATCGGAGCTTGTTGAAACAACGGGTGGTACCATCGAAGTTAATAAACTGCCCCTAGGCGACCCTACTTTATCCGAAAAAGAAATTATTGGCAACGAATCGCAGGAACGAATGGGCCTCGTGATTGGCAAGAAACATGTAGAAACACTTTCCAAAATTTCAGAACGCGAGCGCGCTCCCATGTACACAGTAGGAGAAACAACAGGTGATATGCAGTTTAAGTTTGTTGGTAAAAAGGGCAAGAATCCAATCGACTGGGGCTTAATGCATATGTTTGGGTCATCCCCAACCTCCATTATTAAAGATCAAACACAAGGCATTAACTTTACGTCAATCTCCTATTCAGATGATGATTTTGAAGAAAACTTGCATAAAGTACTCCAACTAGAATCAGTGGCGTGTAAAGATTGGCTAACCAATAAGGTAGATCGCTCTGTTACAGGTAAAGTGGCCAAACAGCAAACCTGTGGGCAGATACAACTCCCATTGAATAATGTTGGGGTTATGGCCATCGATTACGAAAGAGAAAAAGGAATAGCAACAAGCATCGGACACAGTCCAATTATCGGATTAATTGACCCAAAAGCTGGTGCTAGAAATGCCATTGCAGAGGCGCTAACCAATATTATTTGGGCTCCGTTGGAGGATAAACTTGCAGGTGTTTCATTAAGTGCCAACTGGATGTGGCCTTGTAAAAACAAAGGAGAAGATGCTCGTTTATACCAAACGGTGGAAGCTGTAAGTGATTTTGCTTGCGAACTAGGAATCAACATTCCAACAGGAAAGGATTCTCTTTCCATGACCCAAAAGTATAAAGACGGCAAATCTGTAAAATCACCAGGAACGGTTATTATTTCTGCCGTTGGGGAAGTTACAGATATCACTAAGGTAATTGAACCCGCATTAATTCCTGCTGAAGGCAGCAAGCTTATCTATATTGATTTTAGTAAAAATGAATTTAAGCTTGGAGGTAGTAGTCTTGGGCAAATCTTAAATACAATAGGCAATGATGCACCAACAATTAGTGACTCGAATTATTTTAAAAAGTCATTCAACCTAATCCAAAAAGCCATTATTGCCAACGAAATTCTGGCAGGCCACGACATTTCGGATGGAGGTATTATTACTGCACTTGCCGAAATGTGTTTCCCAACACCATCAGTTGGTCTCAGAGTTTCAACCAAAGAACTCAAAGGAAATGACCTTACGACCAATTTATTCAACCAAAACGCTGGCATAATTGTTCAAGTTAATAATGCGCAGCTAGCAAATCGATTGAGAAAAGAAGAAATAGAGTTTATTGAAATTGCTTCAATTACCAATTCAAGAACCTTAGATATTAATGGAGATTTGAATTTACATATTGATGAATTAAGAGATATTTGGTATAAATCCTCTTACTTATTAGATCAGCACCAAAGTGGAAAGGAGCTAGCAAAAGCAAGATTTGATAATTATAAATCACAACCACTCTCCTATACATTCAATGGTTCCTTTACAGGAAAACTTGCACAGTTTGGATTAAGTAAAACCCATAAACAGAGTAATACTAAAGCTGCCATCATTCGAGAAAAGGGTGTAAATGGAGATCGTGAAATGGCACATGCCCTATACCTTGCTGGGTTTGAGGTTAAAGATGTGCATATGACCGATTTAATAGCAGGTAGAGAAACACTCGAAGACATACAGATGATTGTCTTTGTTGGTGGGTTTTCTAACTCAGATGTACTTGGTTCTGCCAAAGGATGGGCTGGTGCTTTTATTTATAACCCAAAAGCCAAAGCAGTTTTAGACAAGTTTTATGCAAGAAAAGACACCTTAAGCTTGGGTGTGTGTAATGGTTGCCAGTTAATGATGGAGTTAGGATTGGTGTATGATGAAAATTTGGATCACCCTAAAATGACGCATAATGAATCGCATAAATTTGAGTCTGGGTTTGTTACTATGAGTATCCCTAAAAATAATTCAGTTATGTTATCCTCTTTAGAAGGAAGCAAGTTAGGAGTTTGGGTTGCTCATGGCGAAGGAAAATTCAATTTATCCGACCAGCAGTCATCACAAATTGTGGGAACCTATTCGTATGATGGGTATCCTGCCAACCCTAATGGTTCTGATTATGCAGCAGCATCTGTCTGTTCTGCCAATGGGAGGCATTTGGCTATGATGCCTCACTTAGAACGATCTATTTTTCCGTGGAACTGGCCTTATTATAAAAATAAAGAACATGAAGTTACTCCTTGGTTGGAGGCATTTGTTAATGCCCGAAAATGGGTAGAGAACCAAACTAGCTAATTTTTCGTTAAATTGCAAAAGTATAAGGGTCGTAGCGGATGCTACGACCAGATGGTTAAAAAGGTAAAAGAAACAATAAAGTTTACACAACCAGGAATTATTGAAATGAAGGTAGCGGAATTAGAGGGTGTTTATATATTGAAGGTTAGTGATGCTGATAAGAGTAAATCAGTTAAACTATGTTTTTAACGTCATTTTCGCTCAGGCGGGTGGAAAATCTCTGTTATTTGGGGTTTTGAGTTTAATAAATAAAAAACAATACATGAAAAATGTAGCTTTATTAGTATTTGCGTGTGATAGGTATGAACTATTGTTCAAGGGGTTTGAATATTTTTTTAATAAAAACTGGGACAGCACCCTCCTTGTAAAAAAGTACTTTGCAACCGAATCTAAAAGTATAGAATTAGATGGGTTTACGCATATCAAATCAGGAACAGGAGAATGGACAAACAGGCTAAAACATATATTAGATCAAATAGAAGAAGAATATATCATATTTTTTCAGGAGGATATGTGGATGAGCAAGAAAGTAAAAAAGGGCTTACTTGAAAAAGTTATTGAGTACATTCAAAAAAACGATCTAAAGCTTGTAAAACTTCATAGCTCTGATGTTTATCAAACAGAAGAGACAGGAGTTGATTTTGACGGTTTATTGCTTACCAAAGTAAACAAAAAAAAGTCTGACTATCTTATGTCTCATCAGGTTTCAGTTTGGCATAAAAATTTTTTTTATGCGCAACTCCAAAACAACGAACACCCCTGGAGGAACGAACGAAAAGGAAACAAACGATTAAAAAAGGATACAGAAACGATATATCAAGTTGACTTTTTATCAGAAAACGGGAAGGCTCCTATAAATAATAACCTGAAAGAAAATTTGCAAGGGGAATATCATACCATTTCAGTTAATGCCTGCATTCATCATAATGCTAAACCATTTGTTAAAGAATTAGAACCTGATTTTCCTGAATATGCTAAAAAATTGTTCTATCATATTGAAAATGAAATAACCCATGATGGAAAAGCTGTTCCCAGAAATGAAGACTTTGTTAAAAAGCTTAAAAACAGACTCCGTTTTGGAAAAGTTAGCCACACTAAACGCTCTTTTTTTAAAGAATAAAACAAAATACGTGAATAAAAACTTTTTTCGAAATAGTATTTCCTTTGTATGCATGGTGTAGCACTACTGGCAGCCAATTCAACCACCTATGCGCAAGACAGCCCCGAAAAAAAGAACCCTGTACTATACTGGAAGTAGAGTTAGGTATGTTTTTTAACTTTTCAGGAGCCAATCCTTGGTTCGTGTCCTCACGAAACAATGAAAGTAAAGCATATAAATGAACAAAAAAGTAGATACATATAAACGAAAATCGAATATAGCATTAGGAGA
Source organism: Cyclobacteriaceae bacterium (assembly GCA_027067135.1). Classification (GTDB taxonomy): domain Bacteria; phylum Bacteroidota; class Bacteroidia; order Cytophagales; family Cyclobacteriaceae; genus JAKISE01. The sequence goes on along the minus strand of JAMOMJ010000081.1, from coordinate 754 downwards.
ACTCTATTTTTGGACGGCTACCATTAATAAATGGCAAAAGTTATTGCAACAAGATGAGTACAAAAATGTAATAATTGAGTCGTTAACGTATTTAAGCAATAAGGGAAAAATAGATGTATTTGCATTTGTTATCATGCCAAATCACCTTCATTTAATATGGCGTATCAACGAGCATAATGGAAAAGAAACCTCACAAGGATCATTTTTAAAATATACTGCACATGAGTTTAAAAAAATGATAAGGGAAGGAAACGATCATATGTTAACAAATTACCAAGTAAAAGCAGCTAACAAAAAATATGAGTTTTGGCAAAGAGATTCATTGGCAATTCATTTGTATAACCAAGATATTGCCTATCAAAAGCTAGATTACATTCATGCCAACCCAGTGGCAGAGCATTGGCAGTTAGTGAGTGACTATTGCGATTATAGGTATTCAACAGCAAAATTATACGAAATGGGTATAAATGAATTTTCTTTTATTAAAGACTTAAGAAATGAATTTTGATAAATGATAAATGGGATGTATTTCGTGAGGACACGAACCACGGATGAGGAAACTTTAAAGCCTATGCCAAATTAAATATGTAAAAAATTAGATTAGAGGTATGGGTTATAAAAAAAATAGGCTCTAGTTTAAATTAGTGTTGATAATCAATTTTTGATATTCATCTTGTATCTGTTTAAACTTCACATTAGCTGTTATATCCTCGGTTGTTTTTAAAGAGAACTCTTTGACCAATTGTGTACTCTC
>JAMOMJ010000080.1 GCA_027067135.1 Cyclobacteriaceae bacterium | reverse complement strand
AAAAATGACCGTAGCTATGGCTATGCTAATTTTTTTTGTCTTGATTAACAAAAAAATGCCCAGCTTGAAAGTGACGATTATTTATATCGAGCTACTTATGTGTTATATTATGTACTTGATTTGATCATCGCAATATGTGGGATTCCATCTTCTAAATAGCCATCTCCTACCGTTTCAAAACCTAAAGATTGGTAATATTCCTGCAAATGAGATTGGGCTGATAATTTAATAGGCGATTTCCCGAAATGTTCTTGTAAAACTTCTATTGCTTTAAGCATTAGTGGTCGTCCTAGGCCTTTTCCTCTTGCTTCTTTTGAAATAACAACTCTTCCTATAGATGGATAGTCTTCGTAGGAAATACCTTTGGGCAATAAACGAACATAAGCAATTAATGCTCCTTCATTTGAATAGCCTAAAAGATGCATAGATTGTTGATCTTTTCCGTCCACGTCTTGATAAGGGCAATTTTGCTCTACTACAAACACCTCTATACGAAGGGCTAAAAGCTCGTATAGTTGTCGTAAACTGAGTTGTTTAAAACTTAAGCAAGTAAAATTAATATCCACTTTGTTATAATTTTAGTCGTATTATAAATAAATGTGTAAGTGCCTAAGGAAGGCTGAAAAAATAAATCAACACTCTTTTTACAGTCTTCGTATTTCATTCGTCTTTTCGTTTTGCGACTCCAACTTTTTAATCGTAAATTTACACCGAGACAATAAGGACATCATAGTATTAGACATCTTTGATTCGCGTTATTAGTATATACTTCTCAAAGATAAAACTTATTATTTTTTTATTTTTCGCAATATGGTGCACATTTACACCACTACCAAATATGAATCATTTGCACTACCGTCCATCTATTTTCAGTCATTTTGACAAGGAGCTTCATCTAGCGGAAAGCACTCGGCTAGGTGGCGTTAGTACGGGGCATTATAAAAGCTTAAATTTAAGTTTCAACAATACTGACGACACCGAAAATGTAGTCGAAAACCGCAAAAGGCTAGCCAAATCACTAGGGTTTAATGTTGATCAGCTTGCTAGTACACATCAGGTTCACGGTGATAGAGTTCTACGTATTCACCAGCCAGGCCATTGGCAGGGGTATGATGGCTTGATTACCAATAAAAAAGGAGTTATACTAGCAATTAGTATTGCTGATTGCACTCCTGTTCTCATTTACGACCCTGTACAAAGAGCAATAGGCGCAGTGCACGCAGGCTGGAAAGGAACGGTCGCCAAAATCGCTGCACAAGCACTACTCGCTATGCGGGATGCCTTCGGCACAAAACCCAGTGACTGCTGGGCATACATCGGTAGTTGTATCGGAGCCAAAGACTTTGAAGTAGATGCAGATGTAGCCGATCATTTTGATGAGAAATATAAAAGTTGGGATCACGAAAAGAAAAAATTCTTCGTCGATCTTAAAACAAGTAACTTAGATCAGTTAACCCGTCTGGGCGTGCCTGATAATCAAATGGCCATTTCTCCTCATTCAACTTATCGCTGTACAGATCGCTATTTTTCTCATCGTGCAGAGCAAGGGAAAACGGGTAGAATGTTGGCGGTTATTGGGATGAAGTAATAAGTCTTCAGTAGGCAGGAGTAGGCAGTGGGCAATCACCAAGGGTTCTGCATACTGAGTACTGTTCACTGCCTACTGAGGACTTTTGGCTTCAGGTGTAATTTTAATTTCAAACACTTTTACCTAAATCGATTAATATAGCCCATTACTCCACAATAACAGCGTCCTTCAAAATATACATAAGCTGGTTAATATCTGTATCGTTGAGTTCCAAAATGCCTTTGATGATGATGGATTCTGTCTGGTATTTAACAGGTTCTTTAGCATAAACCTCCATCACTGTTTCAGCACCAGCATTGCCACAGAAGAAGCACATATTGTAAGGAAAAGCCGAGAAAATAAACTCTGTATGGCTTTTATAACCTTCTACGGGAATGATATATCCTTTGACTTCAATTTCTTTACCCGCCATTGCTTTGATGTCTTTACTAAAAACAGGAATGTCTACTTTGAAGCCTAGCAATTCATCATATTGCTTGGTATAGGTGATTTTTGCCAATTTTTGCCAAGTACTCTTTTCCGTATCTTGTCCATAAATATTACCGATAATAAAGGCTAAGCTGAATGCTAGTAGTATTGTTCGCATGGTTGTTTTTCTTATTTAACGTAAAGATAAGGAGCTTGGCTTGTTATCAAGGTGTTAAACTTTAAAAATAATCTTTTCGTAAAGCTTGTTTATCTTTGTCTTTTCTTCAATAGAAACAACTTCATGCTTTCAAAATATAATACTCGCGCGACCAACTTCAGAGCAATAGCGATAAACCTGCAACAGCGATATGACCGTTTAGGTATATTACGGCTGGGAGCTTTTCTCGCTTTAGTGGCGATTGTGATTTTATCCTGGCGTGAAGCACCCTTGTGGATCGCATTACTGCTTACAATGGGTGGCATTGTTGCTTTTGGGCAATTGGTACGCTGGCATGGTCGCATACAATCCAACGCTAAACACCACGGACATCTTGCGGATATTAATGAGCAGGAAGCCCAGGCTTTAAATAATAACTATACTGCTTTTGAAACAGGCGATTCATTTATTGATCCCTTGCATCCATATTCTTATGATTTGGATATTTTTGGCCCACATTCTATCTTTCAAATGCTCAATCGGGCACAGACTTCTATCGGGCAGTCGCGTTTAGCAATTTGGTTGCATGAGCCTAGTGACACAAAAGTTATACAAGAAAGACAGCTGGCAGCCAAAGAATTATCAACATTATTGGATTGGCAGCACAATTTGAGAGCTTATGGTGCAGATTTATCAGAAAAAGACGGACAAATAAATGGTCTTCGTAAATGGCTGGAAGAGCCTCCAGTTGTGTTGGGTAACCAGCTAAGAATTGCGATGCTTTTTATTGCGCCAATATTATGTATTGCCAGTATTTATTTGTGGGTTATGATCTGGCCCTGGTATCTAGCATTTTCACTACTATTACCTGCCGCCTGGGTATTGAGTAAAAGCAAGGAATCTATTGATAAACTGCATATTCTAACAGGCCGAGCGGCGGATACTTTAAAAAATTACAGCCAGCTTATTAAACAAATAGAACAGCAAACATTTCAATCTTCTTTATTACAATCATTACAAAAACATTTTAGACCCGCAGGTAAAAACCACGCTTCTAAGGCCATTTCAAAATTGGCGTATAGACTTAGCCAACTGGATGTGCGCTATAACCCGTTTGCTATATTTTTACAATTATCTGTCGCCTGGGATTTGCAACAAGCCTGGCGACTCGATAAATGGAAGGCTCTATATGCAGAAGAATTACCACAATGGTTTGAAAGTCTGGCAACGATAGAAGCACTGATTAGTCTTGGTAATTTGCACCTCAACAAACCCTCGTGGGTTTTTCCTACCATCAATAAAAACAATCGTTTTGATGCCATAGAATTGGGTCATCCACTCCTTCCCGAAGCCAACTGCGTTAATAATGATATCAAAATGCCTACTCAAGGGCATATGCACCTTATTACGGGCTCTAATATGGCAGGAAAAAGCACCTGGCTTCGTTCGGTAGGCACTAATATGGTACTGGCTTTGAGCGGTGCGCCTGTGCGTGCGCGGTCATTCACAATGCCACAAATGCAGGTCTATACCAGTATGCGTACCCAGGATGCTTTACACGAAAGCACGTCTAGTTTTTATGCAGAATTAAAACGCTTGAAATTCATTATCGAAGCCGTCGAAGACCCGACTAAAACCAATGG
>JAMOMJ010000079.1 GCA_027067135.1 Cyclobacteriaceae bacterium | reverse complement strand
TCTCCATAAATCGGTTATTGTTAAACATGTCTGATCCTTGGGTTTGAAATTGAAGTTGTAAGTCAATCATACCAAGGCTCAGACTAACTTACAAAGCAATTCTTTCATCCCTACCGGACAGTAGTGCCTTAGGGGGCGGGACGGCGGGACAAGCAATTTATTCAATCAACATAACAATAGAAAGACAAAATCATGTACTACAACGAAATAACGCAAACAGCAAAAACCCCTAAAATATGGGCAAGCATTGCACCGTTCATTAACCCAGCAACCATAGTTCCCATTGCTGCCATTGGCACTATATGCCTAACCTCAATTTTTGTGATTAATAAGCTAAAATCAGAAAATAAGCGCTTATCCGCAGATAAAGCGCTTAATAACCGCACTTTAACCGCTAATCCAACCGTTACCCAGCCGTTAAATGAACCGTTGCCAACGGTTGAAACTAACGGTATTGCAGCGGTTGAATCCTATAAGGAAAAGCCCCCTTATAGCGAACCTACTATAAGTGATGATGAAATAAAAAAAGAAATGATCCGCCAAACCATGTCAGAACTTGGTAAACGTAGTGCAAAAGCTAGGGCTAAGAATAAAGAAAGGAATCTAATTACTTAAACTTATAAAATAATTGTTGTTAACCAACAACACACAGTCTCTTAACTATTGAAAGACATTCAAGCTTCTATTACATTTTATAAAATAATAAAAATTAACCTGCTATATATTGAGTAAATAAATGAATATTAATGTTTTGCCTAAATTAAACACTAAACAATACTCTGCTATTGATTTGTTTTGTGGAGCTGGTGGATTAGCCCTAGGATTCAAACAAGCTGGGATTTGCATTAACGCTGGTATAGATAACGATCCTGAATCTTTAGTTACATTTAAAAATAACATTCCTGAAGCAGAGGCTATAAATTTTGATCTAAGTAGCGTTACTGACAGTATAATTTCTAAACTAAAGAACGTAGATATAATGCTGGGTGGTCCGCCATGCCAAGGCTTCTCTATAGCAGGAAAACGGCAAGCAAACGACCCAAGGAATACTCTGGTACAATCATATTTAAAATTAGTGCACGAACTATCACCGTCTGCTGTAATCATTGAAAATGTACCAAATATTTTGAGCATGGATAATGGCAAATTTGCTTCAAATATTGTTCATGGTTTAGAACAATTAAATTTTAACGTTGAAACAATTAAATTAAATTCTGCTGATTTTGGTGTTCCGCAAAACAGAAGAAGAGTTTTCTTTATTGCTTTAAAAAATAAATCCTTTGACCTTAGAGCTCTAGAAAAATATAAAATCGTGACCCCTATCACAACGATGGAAGCAATTTCAGATTTACCATTTCTTGATGATATCCTTGGCCTCGAAGAATCATCTTACCTAATGGAGCCGAAAACAGCATACCAAACAATGATGAGAGAGAACTCATCTATATTATATAACCATCATGCAGTAGATCATAAACCAAAAACCAAAAAAATTATTGCTATGGTTCCGGACGGTGGTAATTACAAAAACCTTCCACTGGAATATCAATCAACAAGGAAAGTTAATATAGCATGGACAAGAATGAACAGCAAAAAACCGTGTTTTACGATTGATGCAGGTCATAACCACCACTTTCACTATAGCGCAAATAGAGTACCTACAGTAAGAGAATGTGCAAGAATTCAATCATTTCCAGATAGTTTTGTTTTCAAAGGAAAAAGAACAAGCCAATACAGGCAAGTAGGTAACGCAGTACCTCCGTTACTAGCAAAAATTATTGCAACAAGTTTAATAAAAATATTAGGTTAAAATTATGACATACGATCATACAAAGCAATATAGATGCGCAATAGTGCGAGGGAAATCCTTAAGCGATCTAGACAACCTATTGCCCGCCTATGCAAACATCCTTGAGGTCATCTGTCCGTGCGATAAGGAAACTTTTAAAGTGCGCTTTAACGAAAAAATATCTGCCTTTCTTTCTGGCGCTACAAAAAAAACATTAAGCAACCATCGAACTGAAATTGCAGGAAAACTCTTTGGTATGTATTATCTTGATGAGAATGAAATTGTCCAAACATCAGAACGAACCTTGAAATTACTAGATGACTCTGACCAACCAGCTTTTTTTAAAGATTTATGCGCAAAATATCAGTTTCCTTCTGGAATGAACAAAGCAGATTCTATAATAGAACAAATTTCAAAAGGCATCAAAATCAATCAACTCTCTTTTCTCCTAAAAGTTCTATTAGACTGCCATCGCAAGAAACGATCCTTAACGAAAAAGGAAATAGGGTATTATATACTTAATTCAGAAGATGTTTTATCTGGACGAGCAACCTCTACAGAAGTAATTACCCAAATATCAGATGACAGAACCGCAAAAATCGAGAGAGAAGTTAGTGCAGATGGCAAAGGGTACTCATATAGCCATCAACATATAAACGAACAACTTAATCTTTTGTACGTTGCAAATGTAATTACCTTCGATCACAGCCATGTTTATTTAAACAAAAAAGAAATGGCTTATATTGAGAATATAGCAAGAAAACATGACACCCCCCCTTTCTTTGACTTCTACTCATACGACCTATCACTTTCAGAAGATAGAAAAAGGGCTACTTTTGAGTGGGGGGAATACTTTGGTCTGTTGTCAGATTTAGAAACAGAGGTTTTAGCCACCAGTGTAGATGCACTCCAAAATATAGACCTTCCAGAATCTCAAACTTCTCAAGGTGTAGACACTGTTGCACTTGGCAATGAAGGTGAAGAATATGTGTATCAGGTTGAAAGAAGCAGAGTTGAGAAGGTTTTTCCTCGTTTAGTAAATAAAATCAAAAAACTTGGGAAGGTAAAAGGTTTAGGTTTTGATATACAATCTGTTTGGGGGGAAGGAGAAAATGCAGAGTTTGCAAAATACATTGAGGTTAAATCAACAAAGAGAGTAACCACCCCTTCAAATGATTTTTGTGATACGGTTAACCTTACTCGAAATGAGTGGATGGCAGCCCAACAACATCAAGATAATTATTTTATTTATAGAGTTTATTTTTCTCAAAATGAGACAAAACTTTTCATTATAAAAAATCCTTACAGACAAAATGAAGAGAATTATTTATTAGCTAGACCTCTTAGTTACAGACTTGATTTTAACCAAAGTAATGGAAAATTTTATGCACACGAATAAATTAAAAGTTATTTCATTATTTTGCGGATGTGGTGGAGCTGATAAAGGTATTGTAGGCAATTTCAGTTACTTACGTAAGAAATACCCTAAACTACCATACCAAATAATTCATGCATCAGACATTGATAAAAAGGCAATTGATACATATAACGCTAATTTCATACATAAAGCAGAAGTAGCCGACATTAAAGATTTGTCATTAAAGGGGATGCACGCTGATTTGGTGGTTGGTGGATTTCCTTGCCAGACATTTTCAACAGTAAACCCCACTAAACAGCCCCACAGGAAGGAAACCCAACTGTTTTGGGAGATGGCACGCATAATTAATGAGGTTAAGCCCAGAGCTTTTATTGCCGAAAATGTAAAAGGCTTCTATCGGTTAAAAAATGGCTATTACTTTGATCTTGCTTGCAATGAGTTTGAGTCGTTAGGATACGAAATATCCCATCAATTATTAAATTCTAGTGACTTTGGGATACCTCAGAAAAGAGAGCGAATATTTATAGTCGGCATACGCAAAGACCTAAACCAAAAATTCATTTTTCCTAAAACCACTCACGGAGAAGATGATGGTATGCATCCTAAAGTAAAATTGAAAAAAGTAATTAAATCCCTATGGCCA
>JAMOMJ010000078.1 GCA_027067135.1 Cyclobacteriaceae bacterium | reverse complement strand
AATGGGGAAGTGGGGCCTACTTTAGGTGCTACACAAAATGATGGATTGGAAAGCCATTTACATGGTATAAATATTAATTCAAGTACAGGTGGCAGTCACACACACCCCTATAATGATTATTTCTGGTTTGATGATGGAACTGATCCTGATTATGGAACACCTAATGGTGATGGTTCTGGACAAAGAAGACAAGCAGCAAGAACTACTTCAAGTTCAGGGAATCATACCCATAATGTAAATGGAAATAGTGGAAATACAGGAATTAACGAAACGCGCCCTGTAAATTATGGTGTAAACTACATCATTAAGTTATAAGCACATATTAAATCCAAATTAAGATGAAAAAGTTATTTTTCACGTTGTGCTTATGGCTAGCAGCTAGTTGGTTATTAGCGCAGAGCTCAGATCCTCAGCTATTTACAGGAAGTGAAGCCAAGCAAGAAGTGCCGTTAACCGCTGATCCTAATGGAGCACATATCTATTTGCAAGTGGGTGGAGCCATACCTTATAGTATAAATGATATTGATGGCCAAGGCACAACCTTAAGTATTCGTTATCCCTGGGATGTGGCCTATATACCATTGACTTTCGATGAGCAATATTTTGAAATTTCTAAAGGATATTTTAGTGATAAAATAGATGTTAATTGGACCATTAGAAATAATGCGACTAAGGTTACTCAAATAAGAGTGCATCGTAGAGTGTATGATCAATCCAACTTAAATGATGTAGATAATTACGTGGTAATTGCTACGCTTTCAAGCGATTCGTATAATTATGAAGATTTTAACACGCAAGGAGGCGTATTATACGAGTATAAAATAGAAGTGCTTGGCGTGTCTTCCTTACCTAAAAAGTATGTAACGTATATAACTGGAATTGGGTACCGGAACCCTACAGGAGTGGTTACAGGTAATATTAGCTTCGATGGAGGTAATCCTGTGAAGGATATTGTAGTTAGAGCAGATCCACAAGGAGCTAATTTAAGTTTTGGCAATAGCCTCCTTTTTAACAACACTAGTTTTTTATCTGTTGCGCTTAGAAACAAAGAGTTGAACAATGCTGCTTCCTTACAAACTTGGGTTAAGTTAAATGAGAACACCAACGCGGTGTTATTTAAACTTCAAGATGCGCAACGTACAACTGATGAAATTTTAATTTCATACGTAACTACACCCAATAGCCTTTCGCTAACCGCTACTGTTACTGGTGGAGCAACAAGAACAGTTGTGCTAAGTGATAATTACCCTACAGGAAATGTAGATGGCAAAGGAGATGATTTGTTTAATGCCTTTTCTGATGCTGCGTTGCCTCAAAATGATTTTTCTCAAAATTTTGTTCATCTTTCGATTATTTTAGAAAAGGATTCTTTACCCATTTTTTACCTTAATGGAAGACTAATTGATGAAACCTATGTTACAAGTTTACCCGCTTCTGTTTCCAATAAACCAACAGTTATAAGCTCAGGTGCATACACCTTTCAAGGTTTTGAAACAGCAAATGTAAGAGTAGCAGAAGGCCTGCAAGGTAATGTAGATGAAGTACGCATGTGGGATAAGGTTTTAGATGCAACCACTATCCGTACAGACTTTAAACGGTATTTGGGCGGTTCAGAATCTGGCCTTATTTCATACTTACGGTGTGATGAAAAAGTAGGGAATTATGCCTATGATATTTCTAAAATTGGTTTTGCATTTAATAAAAACCATGCACGTATTTTTAATGGTACCTGGTCTTCTGATAAACCCACTTCATCTCAATTAGGTATTTTAGGAGTAACCGATGCTCAAGGGAATTACATTATTTCTGCCATACCATATTCAGGCACGGGAGAATCTTACACCATAACGCCTATGTATGGGGTACATCAATTTGAACCATCGCAACAACTAGGTTTTTTAGGCTTAGGGGCCGAGGTATTAAATAAAATCAACTTTAAAGATATTTCTTCTTTTGATTTTTTGGGCAAAGCTTATTACACTACTACGGGTGTGTTTGCCCCAATAGGAGAAGCTACAAATGTAACCCCAGGAAGTGTATCGGATGCTGGTTATAACCAATACACAGCTATAATAAGTAATACAGAGCAATTGGTTAGCAAAGGGGCTTATTTTTATGATACGCTCACCAGTAAATTATTGGAAACCCCAAAAGTATTTGTAGCTGGTGCTAATGTGTATATCGATGGCAATATTGTATTGGATAAGGATAACAGACCAGTACTAACCGATCAAGAAGGTTTCTTTAGCATTAAAGTACCAATTGGTAATCATTATATTGAAGTAAAATCCGATAAACATGGTTTTACTCACGCAGGCCGTTTTCCTGCAGCTCGGGCTGATGGTAATGATTTGTTCGATTTTTTTGAACACCAACAATCAACCGTTACGTTTTTAGATACCACTAAAGTTAGTTTAGTAGGTAGGGTAGTAGGAGGCACAATAGAATCGGCAAAACCAATAGGCTTTGGGTTTGTGGGAACTGTAAGCGAAACGTATAATGTTGGCACTCCAGAAGAGGAAACAGTTTCCATTAGCTCTATCAATAATATTGGTCAGGCCAATATAAAATTGAGTTATTTGCCATTTGGGGGAACTCCTGGTATTGGTGAGCTGGAACATGTAATAACCACTAATCCTGAAAGCGGAGAGTACAAAGCCAGTCTTTTACCGATAAACTATACCATCGATCAATCTACGGGTTTAGGTGTTATAAATAATGCGGGCATTCAGCTATTGCAAGCCAACGAAACAATTAATCTAAGTACTCCAACTGACCCTGTCTTTAGCAATTACCTTAATGCAGATAGCATTCAAGTATTTTCAGAACCTTATCATTTTGTAAAGAGCTTTACTTACCGTTCTACACCTGTGCTTAATGTTATTTCCCAATCGTCTGATATAGAAGTTCTTGTTATTCAAGATGATGCAAATGGAAACCCACAAGAAGTATCCATTTCTACGGAGGGTTTTCAATACCCTGTATATACACAGTTTGATTCCTACGCCATTGTGTTCGAAACATTTGAAGAGTATATTAATATAGACGCTATCGATACCATTTTCGATTTGGTACCCATTGTTGATGGTGAATTTATTATTAACAATAATCTTGCATTAACTGATTCTGAGAAGTTAACAGTGGACTCTAAAAATTCAAGTATTTCTAAATATGTATTTAAAGCGGGGCTACCTTCTATATCAGCACCATTTACGCGTACAATAGATATTAAGTACCGTGTTAATGGCCAGGACTTTAATGCCAGAAACTACAAAAATGAAGGGATTATCTTAGGGGGACAATCCGATGGAAGCCAAACCTTTGTAACTCAAGCACCTGATTATCCAGATATTATTCTTAGAGATCCTCCTGGTTCTAATAGCTCAGCTACTATTCAAAGTGGTAAAAGCATCTCTTTTACAGAAGATATGGGTTTAAATATTGGCCAAAGTGCCGATAATAAAATAGAAATGAAACTAGGAACTAAGTTTCAACTTGGGGGAGGCTTAGCAGGACCTGTAATTGAGTCTGAAGCTGTTAATAGTATTAAAGGAGGGATATCTCTAAAGGTTGAATCAACTAATGGTAATACAATAAGTAAAAAGTACACATTTAATCAAACAATATCCACAAGCAGTGACCCTAAGTTTGTTGGAAGCAAGGCCGACCTATATATAGGTAATTCAAAAAATTATTTTTATGGCTCTTACGATAATGTGAGAGTAAGTAAAATTAATTTTGGTAATTCTCCATCGTTAGAGCTAATCAATAAGGATGGAGAAACAGTAAATATTAGTAAGCAAAAAGGGCTT
>JAMOMJ010000077.1 GCA_027067135.1 Cyclobacteriaceae bacterium | reverse complement strand
CTTTTTTTGAAAGAAGGGGGGGGGAGAAAATTAATTTGAACGATCCTCTCTCGCACCAAAAATATCCGTACCAATACGAACCAGAGTTGCTCCTTCCATAATTGCCGCCTCCAAATCTCCTGACATGCCCATGGATAATGTATCCAGTTTCCATTCAGGGTGCTGCGTATTTAACTGCTCTAACAGCTCTCTAACTTGACGAAAAGGCAGGCGTTGCGCTTCAATGTTTGTCTGTTTCTGTGGAATCGCCATCAACCCTCTTAATTTAAGATTGGGCAGTGTCGCAATTTCAGCCGCAACCTGTAACACCTCGGAAGGTGTTAATCCTGCCTTTGTTTCCTCTTCACTGATATTGACCTCCAGTAAAATATTTAAAGGCGGCACCTCGCTTGGACGTTGACGGCTTAAACGCTGTGCAACCTTTAAACGATCAACACTGTGAACCCACTGAAAGTGTTCCGCAATGGCTTTGGTTTTATTGGACTGGATCGGTCCAATAAAGTGCCACTCTAACTCTGGGCATTGTGCGATTTTAGTTAAAGATTCCTGTAAATAATTTTCACCAAAGCAAACTTGTCCATATTGAGCAAGCACGTTGATTTGCTTAATGGGCTTAGTTTTACTCACCGCAAGCAAAGCAACCGAACCAATGGGTCGGTTTGCCTGTAAACATGCATTTTGAATGCGTTGCTTAACGGATTGGTAGCGTTGCGTGAGAGCGGCTAGAGAAGGGGATGGGTCAGTCATTTTTTATCGTGCATCTACTCAAGTAAAGCCCTTATTATAAACGTTTTTATTTAGAACTCGTTACAAACCCTGCTGGCTTTAGATGAGTGTTTTTTCTTATAAGTTTTTTTGTTAACCTATTATAAAAAGGATTGAATTCGGTCGTACAATGTTTAAACAATATAGGCGTATACTAAATAGGTTAAACCAAATTTTTTTAAACCAAACAACCTGGAGGAAAAATGAAAAAAGTAAAATCGAGTGAAGGTGGCTACCCTTACAGTGAAAAAATTAATAGCAAAGAGTATGAAAAAACCAAGCGTTTGTTGCAAATTGAATTATTGAAATTGCAAAAATGGGTCAAAGAAAATAACGAGCGGATTGTTCTGGTATTTGAAGGACGTGATGCTGCGGGCAAAGGGGGAACCATTAAACGTATAATGGAGCACCTTAACCCTCGTGGTGCGCGCGTTGTGGCACTGGATAAACCCAGTGAAATTGAGAAAGGCCAGTGGTATTTTCAGCGTTATGTACAAAATTTACCTACAGCGGGTGAGATTGTGCTGTTTGATCGTTCTTGGTATAACCGTGCAGGGGTTGAGCGCGTAATGGGGTTTTGTTCGCCGCAAGAGTACACGCAGTTTATGCGTCAAGTACCAGAATTTGAGCGAATGATTACCGAGGACGGTGTTAAGCTAATGAAGTTTTGGTTCTCGGTTGGACGAAAGGAGCAGTTGCGCCGTTTTAACTCACGTAAAAATGATCCATTAAAACAGTGGAAATTAAGTCCTATGGATTTAGCCTCACTGGATAGGTGGGACGATTACACCAAGGCCAAAGAGGACATGTTTTTTTACACCAATACCACACAAGCGCCTTGGACGGTGGTGAAATCCAATGATAAAAAACGCGCTCGATTAGAAACCATGCGATACTTTTTAAACATGGTACCTTATGAGGGTAAAGATGAATCGGTGGTTGGAAGCAATGACCCCTTAATTATCAGCTCAGGTGAAGATATTTTTCAGGTCGATTAATCTCAGCGATAAACGATTAAAGCGAGGAGTACAAATATGAACATTGAAACACACGCTTATCAAGTAGTGGATGGCTTTCAAAAAAGTTTAAGTGATGAACAGTTAAAGGTATTGGGAAAAGAGAGCTTAGAAGAGTTGCATATATTGATTGAAGCGGCACTGGGCAAAGCAATATCTACTGCATTGCACGATACCGTAAAAGAAGTAGAGGCGTTGGCGCAATCCACCCGTAAACGGTTAACATCAATTGAGCGGCTTGAGCAAAATTGTGACGAGGAATTGTAGTTTTATTATTACCCAAATCCCCAGATAGAAATGTATTTTCTATCTGGGGATTTGGGTATTATTAAAAGTACGAGCTCAAAATGCTTAGACCTTGAATTCAGTGATAAGACTGGTTCATGGCTAAGCATTTTTTGTTGTAAAATCTCTTTTTGTATTTGGTTTGTAGGCTGCAAGTTTCTAAATATAGGGTGTAATGCAGTAAGGGTTTGGACGCTTAATCTTTAGAGGTGTGTTAAATGCGATTAACGATTGATCAACAAAAAGCAATTAAGGCTGTCTTTAAGTAGGTCTTTACTCACGGTAAAGTGATTCTTTTTGGTAGCCGAGTAGATGATATGGAGCGAGGTGGAGACATCGATCTTTTTATTGATACCAAACAAAATACTCAGGATTTGTTTAACTTAAAAATTGAATTTTTAGTTAAATTAAAAAATAGAATAGGAAACCAAAAGGTTAACCTTGTGTTATCCTCTTTTGCATCCTTGGAGCTTAAAAAAGAGATAAAAAGAAAGGGGCTTGTGCTGTGTCAGATATGATTCAGAATAAACTTAACCGTTTGATTGTTGAATGTGATAAACAAAAATTAAGAATTGAATCTGCGTATCGCAAAATTGAAAACGTATCTTTTATTAGGCGAAGACGATATAGAGCATATTGATCAATTTTTATTTAGATTTTCAAAGTTACAAGATGCCATCGGGCAACGTTTTTTTAAAACAATTTTAATGTTTCTTCAAGAAGACGTGCAAGGTATTCCCTTTATTGATATTTTGAATAAATTGGAAAAATTAAAATTAATTCAGTCCTGTGAGCAATGGCATAGGTTAAGAGAGGGTGTGCCGTTATGACACAGCAAGGTTTGCAGGAGAGGTTAGCGTTTCTTGTTAGGGTAGTTTAAAAAGAAATTGAGCATTTAGAATACTCATCTAATCAAGTTTTTTCCCAACCTATTACAGTAGAAACACTTAAGGCATTGTTACAAAATCCATCTTTTTCCTCAGATTTAGAAGCTTTTTCAGGTCGCTTTTCTAGATTACAGGATACCGTAGGTGATAAATTGTTACCTGCATGGTTACTTGCTTCTGGTGAAAAAATAAAAACGGTGACAGAAAACTTAATGATGGCCGAAAAATTTAATTTACTTGATTCGGCTGAAAAATGGCTCGTAATAAGGCAGTTAAGAAACCAGATGGTTCATGAGTATATAGAATCGATTGAGATATTAACTGATGCGATTAATCGAGTTTATGAATCGCAAACACAGCTTAAATAATTTGCACTAAACTTGATCCAAGCGGTCGAGAAATAGTTGTTTAAACGCCCTTCCCAGACAAGGGTGGTCTTGTCTTATTGCAGTCACAACAGGAGCAACTATGCTTGATAATAAAGTGATTTTAATTACAGGTGGCACAGGTTCGTTTGGTAAAAAATACACTCAAATGCTTCTTGAGCAGTATCAGCCTAAAAAAATTATTATTTTTTCCCGTGATGAACTAAAGCAGTTTGAAATGCAGCAAGTCTACAGTGCAGCTTGTATGCGTTATTTTATTGGCGATGTTCGAGACGCTTCTCGTATTGAAGAGGCGATGGAGGGTGTGGATTATGTCATTCATGCTGCTGCCATGAAGCAAGTACCCGCTGCTGAATATAATCCCATGGAATGCATTAAAACCAATATATACGGTGCCGAAAATGTGATTAAAGCCGCTATAAAAAATGGGGTTTTAAAAGTCATTGCGCTCTCAACGGATAAAGCCGCAAATCCTATTAATTTATACGGCGCAACCAAGTTGGCTTCTGATAAGTTGTTTATTGCAGCCAATAACATGGTTGGCACACGAGATACACGGTTTTCTGTGGTTCGCTACGGTAATGTAGTGTGCTCACGTGGTTCGGTTATCCCCTTTTTTAGAAAGCTAATTGTTGATGGTGCAACGGAATTGCCTATTACTCATAAAGATATGACACGTTTTATGATTACCTTGCAACAAGGGGTTGAGTTTGTACTTAAAAACTTTCAGCGAATGCAGGGGGGGGAGATTTTTATTCCCAAAATTCCATCCATGTATATGACCGACTTAGCCAAGGCCATTGCGCCAAATTTACCTCAAAAAATAGTGGGCATCCGCCCTGGTGAAAAACTGCATGAAATCATGTGCCCTGCTGATGACAGTCACCTAACTTTAGAGTTTAAAGACCACTACGTGATCTGCCCAACCATCCAATTTACCAATCAATGTAATTTTACAAAAAATAATCTAGGGGAAAAAGGCTTACCCGTTAAAGAAGGATTTGAGTATAATTCAGGCAGTAATAAAGAATGGTTAAATCAAGAAGCACTTTTAAATATGGCACGAGAGATACAGCCTTGAGTCATTCAGTACAATTAAAGAGTAAATAATTTTATGAAAATTGCTGTTGTAGGAACAGGCTATGTAGGGCTTTCGTTAGCCATTTTATTTGCCCAAAATCATGAAGTGGTAGCGCTGGATATTGTGCCTGAAAAAATTGATTTACTAAATAACCAGCAATCCCCGATTGTTGACGATGAAATAAGTGATTTTTTAAAACATAAAATATTAAATTTTACGGCCACATTGAATAAAGAATTAGCGTATAAAAATGCCGATTTTGTTGTGATAGCCACACCAACTGACTACGACAGTGATACAAATACCTTTAATACAGGTTCAGTAGAATCAGTAATTCAAGAGGTATTAAAAATAAACCCAAATGCCGTAATGGTTATTAAATCAACGATTCCTGTGGGCTATACGGATGCCATGAAGCAAAAGTTTAATTGCCAGAACTTCTTTTTTTCACCAGAGTTTTTACGGGAAGGTAAAGCGCTTTATGATAATCTGCACCCCTCTCGAATTGTGGTCGGTGAACAGTCTGAACGAGCAGAAAGGTTTGCGGCACTGTTGGTAGAAGGTGCACAAAAACCAGCCAAAGATATTCCCGTATTATTTACGAACTCAACCGAAGCAGAGGCTATTAAACTGTTTTCAAATACCTATTTAGCCATGCGAGTTTCTTATTTTAATGAGCTTGACAGCTATTGTGAAACACACGGACTAAGCTCAAAACAAGTCATTGAAGGCATTGGATTAGACCCCCGAATCGGTAACCACTACAATAATCCTAGCTTTGGCTATGGTGGTTACTGCTTACCAAAAGACACCAAGCAACTATTAGCAAACTATCAAGACGTACCCAATAACCTTATTAAAGCGATTGTAGATTCAAATACCACACGCAAAAACTTTATTGCAGAGCAAATCATTAAACAAAATCCCAAAGTGGTGGGTATTTATCGTTTAGTAATGAAACAAGGGTCAGATAATTTTAGAGCCAGTGCCATACAAGGTATTATGAAGCGAATTAAAGCTAAAGGAATTGAAGTCGTTATTTACGAACCTGTTTTAAAAGAGAGCGAGTTTTTTAACTCTAAAGTGATTCAAGATTTAAAGGCGTTTAAACAAGTAAGTGATATTATTGTTGCCAACCGTTTGGTTGATGAAATGCACGATGTATCCGATAAGGTTTATACTCGTGATTTGTTTGGTAAGGATTGATTAAGTGAATAAAATATTAGTAACAGGTTCGGCAGGATTTATTGGCTTTCATTTGATTAATAAATTGCTTGATCAAGGGCATGAAGTTGTTGGGATTGATAATTTAAATGATTATTACGACCCACAACTAAAGCATGATCGTTTGGCAGTATTAGACCGTCATGAAAGTGCAAAAAACTATAAATTTATTCAGCTAGATTTAGCCAATAGAGAAGGTATTGCAGGATTATTTAAAAAAAATAATTTTGATACAGTAGTTAATTTAGCAGCACAAGCAGGTGTACGTTACTCTATTGAAAATCCAAATGCCTATGTTGATTCTAACCTTGTGGGCTTTGTAAATATTTTAGAAGGTTGTCGTCACTCAAAAGTAAAGCACTTGGTGTATGCCAGTTCAAGTTCTGTTTATGGCATGAATAGTAAACAACCTTTTAGTACAGAAGACTGTGTTGACTATCCTATTAGCTTATATGCAGCGACTAAAAAATCAAATGAATTAATGGCACATACTTATAGTCATTTATATAATATTCCAACAACAGGCCTTAGGTTTTTTACGGTTTATGGGCCGATGGGCCGGCCTGATATGGCTTACTTTTCTTTTACTAAAAAAATACTGAATGATGAAGTGATTGATGTTTTTAATAATGGCAAAATGAAAAGAGATTTTACCTATATTGATGATATTGTGGAAGGTGTGATGCGTGTGATAGATACAATTCCTAAAGTTCAAAAATCAAAAGTTACCACAGCACAAGCACCTTATAAAATATATAATATCGGGAATAATCAACCTGTAACTTTACGCCGTTTTATTACGGCGATTGAGTCGGCTTGTGGTAAAAAAGCAAAAGAAAATTTATTGCCTATGCAGGCAGGAGATGTGCCAGTTACCTATGCTGATGTTGATAGTTTAATTGCTGATATTGGTTTTAAACCAAAGACAAGTATTGAAGATGGGATAGATATATTTATGAGCTGGTATAAAGGGTATTATTAAGAGTGATTTTTAGATTAAAAAAACTGGTAGATACAGAAAATAAAAAGCGATTAATGAGTAACTTCATGTCACTTTCAGTTTTACGTGGCTTTCAGTTTTTAATTCCATTAATTACCCTGCCTTATTTAGTTAGAACTATTGGTATGGAAAATTTTGGATTGGTCAATTTTTCTTTGTCACTCGGTATGTATTTTGGAGCAATTATACAGTTTGGCTTCGGCATTACGGCAACACGCGAAATAGCAAGACATAGAAATGACTTAAGTAAGTTAGCACAGATCTACTCAGCTACTCTGACGGCTTCAGTTATTTTGGCACTGATCAGTGCGGTTCTCTTTATTCTAATAGTTCTAACCGTTGAAAAGTTCAATGCTTACTTAAATTTATACCTTTTTACATTGGCTTTTGTTGTATTTCAAAGTCTGTTCCCTATCTGGTTTTTTCAAGGCATAGAAAAAATGAAGTACATCGCATTTTTAAGCATGGGTACAAGTTTGATGTTTTTAATTTCTTTGTTTTTATTTGTTAAACGAGAAGAAGATTTTTTTTTAGTACCTTTACTGCAGGCAATAGCGGCGATGATAACATTTGTGCTTACTATAGTAGTGATTCATAAACAATTTAAAATAAACTTTAAAATATCGCACTGGACAGAAGTTAAAACCATCTATCAAGAGGGGTGGTATGCATTTGTAAGTCAACTAGCACCAAACCTTTACAATAACTCAGCAGTATTTTTATTAGGAATGTTTACAAATAATATAGCCGTTGGCTTATATACGGCAGCAACTACAATAATTGGTGCGGCAGTCTCATTTGGTTATATATTATCTAATACCTTTTTACCTTACTTATCACGTGGTCTTAATCAACATAAGTTATTTCAGGTTGTGATGCTTGGTTCAGGTAGCCTCTTAACATTAATAATCTTTATGTTTTCTGGTAATATTACGGATTTTTTATTTAGTGTAGCTGGCCAAGAGGCAGCTATATATGTTCAATGGTTATCTTTTAGTATTTTATTTACATTTGCATATTTAACGTATAATACGAATTATTTGATGTTAAACGGTAATGAGAGAATAGCTAAAAATATTTCTTTGTATGTTTCTTTATTTTCTTTTTTTAACGCAATAGTTTTGATTTGTTTTTATGGTGTTTATGGTGCTATTGGCTCAATTTTAATAGCACGTTTTTTAATGGCATATTTATCATTTTGGTTTTATAAAAAGAAGGATTGAATGTGTTTGTAAATTCACTTAGAAAAATAACTTTTAAAGTAAGTGACCTTTATTTTAGTATATTAATTTTATGCAATAAAAATGTTTTTTTAGGCAAAAACTGTGTTGTAAAAGGTTTACCAGCAATACAAGTGTCAAAAGGTGCCTGTATAAAGGTCGGTAATAATGTAACTTTAAACTCAAGAAACTATGGTTATCACGCAAATATGCATTCCTCCGTTAAGTTAATGGCCGATCGGCCAGATGCACGAATTGAAATAGGTGCGAACACTCGAATTAATGGAGCTTGTATTCACGCTTATAAAAAAATAAAAATCGGTGAGAATTGTTTAATTGCAGCTAATGTACAAATTTTTGATTCAAACGGTCATGAGGCTTCATTTGATAATGTTGGAGAGCGCATTAATACTCGCGATGAAGGCAAAGAAATTATTATTGAAAATAACGTATGGATTGGTATAAATGCAATTATTCTTCCTGGTGTTACGATTGGAAATGGTTCAATAATTGGGGCGAATACCGTTGTTTCAGCTGATGTTCCAGCGAGGGTTGTTTTTGCTGGTAATCCTGGTCGAGTAATTAAAAAATACGTAAATAATGATTAATAAATATATTCCCTATCAACCAAATCTGAACATTCAATCCGATTTAGCGGGTGAGTTTCCTATTTATATTTACTGGTCAGAGGATAAGCAAATTTTGCTTTACTCTACCTCTATTATAGATATATTGGATGATGCTCGAGTCCCTAAACCATTAAAGGTGTCTGACGAAGGCATTTCATTTTTATTACAAAGTGGGGTAGTGCCTCCGCCTAAAACAGCCTATCAGGATATTTATATTGTTGGCATTGGGGATACGGCAGAGGTGGCAACTGCGAACGGTAAGGTTGAAGTCGCCTTTAAGCACAAATTTCCATTTATGAATGCTAATCGATTACACGCAGATGATATGCAACCAGACGAGGATTTGATTTTACAAATGCTGGCTGAAGCGACGATTTCTCGAATTGATGAATCCAAACCGAGTTATTTGTTTCATAGTGCGGGTAAGGACAGTAATAGTATTGCCTTGGCGCTTGCTGAAGCGGGTTGGCAGAATAAAGTCACTTTGATAACGCATAAGTCTAAAGGTGCTGCAGATGAAAGTGAAATTAGCGCAAAAGTTGCTAAACAGCTTGGCTTTAAACATCAAATATTGCATGAAGTTGATCAGCTACAAATTTCGCATAAACAAGCGATTGATGAGTACTTTATCAACGCCCCTTTTCCCTGTACCGACAATGTTACTTTAGCCTATCCTTTATACGCAGAGCAAATTCCAGAGTTAAAAGGTGCCAATATTATTGATGGAGGTGGTAATGACAGTCATATGATGACGCCGCCAAGCCAAAGAGAGTTAAAGGTTTTGCCTCTATCCAAATTGACCTCTAAGTTTTCTTTTGTGCGTCAATTCACAAGTTCTGAAAGCTTGTTTAACCCATTGCTAAGAACGCCCGCAGAATGGTGTGGAATGGGTGGGTTAAGTTTAAAAGATGCAAATCATATCTTTGCTAATAACCAATCGGTTTATCCGTACTGGTCAGGTGAAAGCTGTTTACGTAAAGACTGGGACCTTTTTGATTTTAAAACAGATATTCTAACAACAGTCACCGCAGCAGAGC
This sequence comes from Cyclobacteriaceae bacterium, assembly GCA_027067135.1. GTDB lineage: Bacteria > Bacteroidota > Bacteroidia > Cytophagales > Cyclobacteriaceae > JAKISE01. The sequence continues at coordinate 7,504 of JAMOMJ010000077.1, read as the reverse complement.
TACATATTCGAAAGGCACGAAACTTTGCAGGCTCGATTAACTCTAATCTTATATTGCCGTTTGCAAACCAACAAGTCGCCGAATACTTTGCCAAAATGCCAGAAGCTTACTTGTTCGACCGTAAGCAACTTAAAAATAAATTGATTCTAAGAGCGTTGTTAAAGAATCGTATGGTATTAGATTCTGATGTTATCGGAAAAATGGGATTTAGTTATGATGCTAAAAGTCTCGTTTTGCAAAATTGGAACTACATGACCGAAGAAATATACGGCTGTACTCTTTGGCACGAACTAGGCGTAGTTAAAATTTTGAATAGGCTGCATATGCGAATGAGAGGGAAGGGCTGGGGAGCTAAGTCGTCAAGTTACTGCGTATATCGAATTTACTTAATTAGCGCTTGGTACAATAATAATCAGTACCTACAATAGTTCCTGTGCCAGAGATAGCTCTCTATATGTCCTCCAGTTGTTGACCATAAGCCTCCTAGGGATTCAGGGCAGGCGCACATATCAATTTTCAGAAAAATCATAGATACTAAGTGCAATTAACGTGTAAGAAAAAGGCCAACTAAAAATAGAATGCCCTCTTCTTACCACAAGAAATTGTATATGACCTATAAACGGTTGACCATAGAATAACGATACCAAATAAAAGGCCCTATTAGGCAAATTGATTATGAAAAAAATACTCTATATTGTTAGCACTCTGCAAAAGAGTGGACCTACAAATCAACTTTTTAATATTATTAAAAATTTGGATCGTACCACTTTTGAACCGTATTTAATTAGTTTATCTCCTGAGCCTAAAGCTTCTCTTTGGTTTGCTTATGAGTCACTTGGGTTTCAGATGGCGTCGCTAGGTTTTTCTCGCATTGAAGGGCTATTTTTTTCTCTTCCAGCGTTGAAAAAGAAGGTGAGTGAAATAAACCCTGATATTATTCATTCACAGGGTGCGAGGGCAGATATTATCTCTTCTAAATTGACGTACCTTAATATTCCTAAAATTTGTACTGTTAGAAACTTCCCTCAAGATGACTATAGAATGACTTATGGGGCTATTTTAGGTTGGTATCTAACAAAAGCTCAGACGAGTGCTTTTAGAAAGTTAAATTTGTGCTGTGGAGTGTCAAAAGCCGTTTGCGATAACTTAAAAACAATATTCGGTATTAATCATATTCAAACAGTTCTAAATGGTGTTGATACTCAAAGGTATACTTCTATAGACCATGCTAAGAAAGTGCAAATTAGGGATGACTTTGGCTTACCAAGGGATGCCATCATTTGGTTATCATCATTAGGGAAGGATAAACGAAAAAATTCAGATTATGTGGTTAAGAGTTTTTTAGGTTTTTTGAAAAAAAAACCTAATCATTATTTGATTTTGATAGGAGAAGGACAACAATCATCGGTTTGTGAGTCTTTAGCTGCGGGTTCTAAGCAAATAAAATTTTATGGAAAAGTTGATAATGTTAAAGTTTTTTTAAACTTAGCTGATTACTTTGTCTCAGCTTCTAAAGCTGAGGGTATGCCAAATGCAGTTCTAGAAGCGATGGCTTGTGGATTACCAGTGTTATTGTCTGATATAGAACCGCACAAAGAAATATATAGCTTGAGCCCAAATAGTGTTTACCTTTTTTCTTTAAATTTAGAAAGTTCATTAATCAGTGCTCTGCTAAATGTAAATCTAGAGCTGCATGATTTTCAGTCAACGAATTCTATTAGTCTTGTATTTGATAAATTAAGTTCTATCGTGATGTCAAATAGCTATCAGGCTATTTATAGTGAATTATTATCCGAGTTCAAGCAAGCTTAAAGGTTTAGTATTAGACATGATTGATATTGACTAAATAATATTAAAATATATCTGCATCTCTGATACACAACGCTTAAAGTTAAAATATAGGCATATTGAAAGTTTTACAAATGAGGCCTGTCAAGCGTCAAGGAATGAATTGAAAAACATTAAAATGCCTAAGCATAAATTTAAATTTAATCGTTGGGCTTATGAAACCTCAAGAGCTTTTGATCAAGTTTTAAGGGGAGTGAATAAAAATCATCCGCATAACTTGAAATTTAAAGAATTCAAGGTCTTAAATTAGGTAAAGGTTTTTGTTAAGTTATTTTGTTGTATTTATTTTATTGGCTTTGATGGCGTTATTTTCAATGGAGCCTAAATTAAGACATTACACCGGTTTATTGGTAGCATTATGTCTAGTTGTTATTGCTATTTTTTCTGGTATACGCTCTGGTGACGTGGCTGCTGATTATGAAAGTTATAAGGATATATTTAGTCAATTTGATGGGGTATTTGATGGTGGTTTTCAGCAGGTTTTAAATGACGATTATTTTTTTGAGCCTGGTTTTGCGTTCCTTATTGTTATAATTAAAAGCTTTACCGCTAATTTCGTCGTTTTTTTAATTCTTATTTCGTTGTTAACTTCATTTTTGTTGTTTTTTACACTTAAAAAACTTACGGTTTTTCCTGTTTTAGCTATTCTTATTTTTTATTCATATGATTTTTTCACAAATTATATGGTTGCAATTCGCTTTGGTCTAGCTAGTACGTTGGGTTTATTTGTCTTATTACAAATTTCAAACAAAAAATATACAGTTGCCTTTATTTTGATTTTGATTTCTATGACGCTGCATACTGCAGCTATAGTACTTTTTTTGCCGTATTTTTTATCTTTTATTAAGTTAAAACGAAGCTATGTATTGTTAACGCTTGGTCTGGCATTGATTATGGGCTATGTTGAAATCGGGGGAGTGATTCTAAATTATTTTATGTTAGATTGGCTACCAAGGGTAAGTTCTGCAGAAGTTTATATGAATGATGAATCGTATGGACAAAGCCTTAGTTTCCTTGGAATGATAAACTTAAAATATTTGATACTTGCGTTTCTTACTTATATTTTTTGGAATAAATTGAGTTTAAAATTTAAACATTTTGATATGCTTGTATGGTTCTTATTAAGTACTATTATTTTACGAATAGGTTTTCATGAGCTAGGTTTTATTATTGGAAGAACTTCTGCTTTATTGGGTATTGTAGAAATAATCATAGTACCGTTATTATTTGCAATAGTTTTTAAAAATAAATTGTTGTGTTTTATAGGTGTAATTGTATACGCTTTAATTCATTTATTATTTGTTCTTTTTGTAAAAAATTACGGTGCTTATAGTAGTGTTTTGGTCTGGAATTAAATGGTTAGGATATAGGGTATGACGTTCAAAAAAATTAAGTGTTTATCAACATTTGGAGAGTTCATGGTCAATCCATTGGATGCTCTAGCTATAGAGGAAAAAAGTCTTACTTGTATTTCTGAAAAAGGTATCGAATACTTCGAAGAATATAAATTTAGACATTTATCTAAAAGCTACCGAGCAAATAGCTGTGCTGACTCTTCAGTGTTATTAATAAAAATCCAGAATGCTTTAAAGCATAGTTTACCCTCTTCTAAAGAGCCTTTATTGTTACTTAGTGATGGCAAAGATTCGATGGGTTTGGCATTAGCATTGTCTGAAATGGGAGTTAAGTGTAAAACACTTACGTTTTTAAGAAATTCCGATTTGAAATTGAAAAAATACATTAATGATGTAACTGAAAAATTGGGACATAAGGCTTATTTTGTAATAGTAGATGATATTCAGGCTAAGTATGATACAAAAATATTTCTTGATGCTTGCCAAAAAATGGATACGCCAATTCTCGACCAAGCTTTCTTTTTCTTTTTATTTGGCTGTAAGCTTTTCTTTGAAAGAGAGGAATTAAATCCAAATGATTATGTTATTGTGGATGGCTTGGGAAATGATGAGTACTTTGGATATTTGGCATCTAAAAAACAATTACAATCGTTTTCATTGTCTCGGCTGGGATTGTGGAAGCTTTTACCTAGATCAATACCTGCTTTAAGGTGGTATATTAGATCTCCTTCTGAATCTCATGGTGACTTATCAGCATTAGCCGCTTTCTTTCCTTTTGGACAATCGTATGATTTAAATAAGTTTTTTTCAAAAATTCCTAAGTCATTAGATGAGCTAGAGTTTATTGATTTTAGAGCTTTTTCAAGAGGGGCGTTTCACGATCATCAGTGTATGATGGGCAAAACGATTGCAACGGCAAAATATTTATCTTCTGATGTTATATTTCCTTGGGCTGATGCTTCATTAGCTGAGTATTGTTTTAATTTACCGCTCTCAGCAAAGTTTGATTTTAAAAACCTTAAAAATAAATTGCTACTGCGTTCTTTATTAGAAAATAAAATAGATTGGAAGCAAGAAAAAAGAGGTGTGGATCTTTATTTTGATTTAGACATGGTCTTTTTTAAGAATGAGATATTGGGTGAGTTAGTGCCTAAGCATATGATTGATAAAATAGATGGGTCATTTTTGCTTTCAAGTTCGGTTAAACAAAGAGCGTATTTAGAATTGCATAACTTTTATGGCTATTGCCTTTCTCATGGTTTATCTGAGTTTGAGGTTGAACAAATATTGATGGGCAAGCCGTAATTTATGAAATTTTCAATTTTAATGTCTGTTTATGCAAAAGATCAGCCGAATTTTCTTAAAGAATGTTTGCAAAGTTTATTGGAGCAAACGTTAGTTGCCGATGAGTTAGTTTTGGTTGAAGATGGAAAAATAACGAATGAATTAAACTTAGTCATTAATGATTATCGAGAGTTATTAAACGTTATTTCAGTAAAGTTATTAACAAATTCTGGCTTGGCAGTTGCTCTAAATGAAGGGCTTAAGCATTGTAAGCACGATTTAGTAGCTAGAATGGATGCAGATGATGTGGCGCTTCCCCAAAGGTTTGAAAAACAAGTGATTGAGTTTGGCGAAAAAAAATCACTTGATATCTTAGGAGGGTTTGCTCAAGAAATTTGTTTAAACGGTGTCGTTGGTAATATAAGAGTTATGCCTTCTACTCATGAAGATATCTATATAAACTTATTTTCTTGCCCCTTAATTCATCCTACCGTTATGTATAAAAAGAAGTCTATTCTTAATGTTGGTGGTTACAATCCTGATTTAAATCGCAGACAAGATTACGAGCTTTGGTTTCGTTGTGCAAAAGCTGGATATGTGTTTAAAAATATACCAGATACATTAATTCTTTATCGATTTTCAGGTGAAACACATAAACGACAATCAACTAAAAATTTGTTAAAACAAGGACAGATTGGCTTTAGTGGGGTGCGTAATTTAAATCAACCTTTATGGAAAAGTATTGCTGCATTTTATCCTTTAGTGCGTTCATTATTACCAGGAAGTTTAGAGCATTTTATTTATAAATTATCTAAGAAATTTGATCCAAGGCAGAGAGGTAAATAAGTGAATGTTTTATTAACAGGAGCAACAGGGTTTGTAGGTAGTGCAATGGTCACTAAATTGCTTTCTGATGATGTAAGCGTGTTAGCCGCTGTTAGAAAGAGTCTAGCTAATTTACCTGAGCCTGTTCAGCAGATTGTGTTAGGTGATTTATCCGAGCTGAAAGAAATTCAACAATTATCCAGTGTCTTTGAAGGGGTTAACTCTGTTATTCATGTTGCCGCACGGGTACATGTAATGCTCGATGAATCATCGGATCCATTATCTGAGTTTAGGAAAGTAAATAGAGATGGTACTTTAGCTTTAGCAGGAATGGCTGCTAAAGCAGGTGTTAAACGTTTTATATTTATAAGTTCGATTAAAGTAAATGGTGAAATGACCCAGCCTGATTCTCCTTTTATACCTAATGATTCACTTATTCCTGAGGATGCTTATGGTTTATCTAAATATGAAGCTGAACAAGGTTTATTGGCTTTGGCAAAAGAGACGGATATGGAAGTCGTTATTATTCGCCCACCATTAGTGTATGGTCCAAATGTTAAGGCCAATTTTGCATCAATGATGAATTGGATGAGAAAAAGCATTCCTTTACCTTTCGGAGCCATTCATAATAAACGTTCTTTGGTTGCATTGGATAATTTAGTTGATTTTATTGCGTTATGTGCAGACAGAGAAAAATCCCCTAAAGCGGCTAATCAGGTATTTTTAATTTCAGATAATGAAGATGTATCAACCACTCAGTTATTGCAAAAAGTGGCTAAAGCTCAAGGTAAGCGGGCTTGGTTGATTCCTGTTCCTGTCTCTTGGATGACATCTGTGGCCAAGTTAGTAGGTAAAGAGGATGTGGCGAATCGATTATTTGGTTCTTTGCAGGTAGACAGCAGTAAAGCACGTAATTTACTTGGCTGGAAGCCTGTTACTACAATGGATGAACAGTTACAAAAGATGGTTAAGGCTAAGTATTAATGAAAAGAGTGTTTGATTTTGTATTGGCTATGTTTTCTGGCGTTATATTATTGCTTCCTATTTTAGTGGTTGCGTTATTGGTTAAGCTTACATCTAAGGGGGCTGCTTTGTACTGGTCTGATCGAGTAGGAAAAGACAATAAAATTTTTAAAATGCCCAAGTTTAGAAGTATGAAGGTGGATACGCCTGCTGTTGCAACGCATTTATTACAAGATCCTAAAAGTGTTTTGACTCCTATTGGTGATTTTTTAAGAAAATCGAGTTTAGATGAGCTTCCACAGCTTTGGTGTATTTTAAAAGGTGATATGAGTTTTGTGGGGCCAAGGCCTGCGCTGTTTAATCAGGATGATTTGATTGCATTAAGAACAGAGAAAGGAGTGGATAAAATTTTACCCGGTTTAACAGGCTGGGCACAGGTAAATGGCCGAGATGAGTTGCCTATCCCCCAAAAAGTGGTTTTAGATGTTGAATATATGAATAAACAGAATTTTTGGTTTGATTTTTATATTTTATGGCGCACGTTTGTTAAGGTTGTAAAAAGTGACGGAGTTTCTCATTAGGAGGGCTTTTTAAGCTATTTTTTGCTTACAGCAAGTATATTAGTTATTACCTGCCTTTGTGGTTGATATATTACCTCTTAACTAAGAGAGTGCAGGGAAGTTATTTTCGTTTGAATAAGGAGCGAAAAGAATATGGGAAAACTTGAATAAAAAGCTGAATGGGATGATTTTTTGACAGGTATCAGACTATTAATTAATAGCCTATTTACGGGATTATGTTAAACATTCAATCAAGTCGTAAGTAATCACTGCATTACAATAAAAATCGTAGACAGTGCTTTTATCAAAGCAGAGTTATCTGCAATTTTTTGCTGAAGAATTGCTATTCCATTTGGCTCACGCGTGGATGGCGTGATTAGGTAGGTTAAAATAGAGTGTATTATCATAAAAATGGAGTGTCTTGTTCGTGTTTAAACTGTCACGTTTATTAGAGTTAGCGCGTTGGAAAAAGCGTTTAATTTCGGCTTTTGTGGATGTGGTGGGGCTGTTGTTGATTGCATCGTTAGCCATCTCGGTTCGTTTAGGCGAGCTTGATTTTTCGCTCAACACCTATTGGATGGCGGTTGTATTGTTGCCTTTATTGGCGCTTCCGGTGTTTATTCGGCAAGGGCTTTATCGAGCGGTGGTGCGTTATATTGGGCACCGCTT
>JAMOMJ010000076.1 GCA_027067135.1 Cyclobacteriaceae bacterium | reverse complement strand
ATTCAGTCGTGTAATCTATGTCTGTTACTAGGTATAATTAAAACATACAGATTATGACCGAACGGATTGAGCACATTATCAAACATATCCATTTTGATAATGAGGTGGAAGTGGAAAAAGCACTTAACCACGCAGAAGAACTCACCCATTTAACTCCTGAAGAAAAAAATGATTTAGCTTTAGCTTTCTCAATTATTTTTTACCATCACGACCACTCAGGCATTACCGGTATGGGTAAAATGGCCATTAGAGCTGAGTATTTCCTTGCCAGCCTTGGTTGCGAAGTGGTTCCCTACCTTATAAATGAGCTAATTAATGCCGACTCAGAATCAGCAGCTTATCTTGGTAGGGCTATTGCTTTAAATACGTGTAATACAGTTAAAAAAGTACTAGAGGCTTGGAATGAAAACTGGGAAGATGACTTTGCCACTATCAACATAATCCAAACTTTTTCTTATTATAAATCCTCCCAAGTTCTAAAAGCAATACCGCAAATTATTGTGGCATCCAAGTCATCTAATTTTCAGGTACGCTCCATCGGATTATATGCACTGGGTAAACTTTCACTTCGCTTAAGTCCAGATGATTTTTCGGAGCAAGTAAAACTATCTATGTTCGATGCCATTTTTGAAAGATTATCTGACCAAAAACCACTGGTGCGCAAAAATGCCGCAAGAGCCTTGGGTAAAATGCAGAAAAAGAAATTTCTTTCTGATAGTCAACGAGAAAAAACACTAATTGCATTTAAGGCCATTCTTGGAACCGATAATGAACATAAATGGGATAGAGCCTTTATTGTACGTCATGAAGCTTCTTATTTTCTCCCACTATTTGAAATTAAGCCTCAGTTAAGTCATAGGTATAGGCAAACCTTTAAAATTTTGTCTAAAAAAGAACTATGCGACAAAACCTTTCATTATGTAATAGAAGCACCTCTTATCAGCAGAAAATTACAAGCAGGCCAATTTATTATTGTAAGACCCCACAAGCTAAGTGAGCGAATACCACTTTCAGTATGTGGATGGGACAAGAAAAAAGGCACACTCGAAATTATTGTAAATACAGTTGGTAAAACTTCGAGAGAAATAAATGAATTAAAAAAAGGAGAAGCCTTTGTTGATATTGTTGGGCCGTTAGGCAAGCGATCACACGTTCAATATTACCCTCGTACTTGTGTAGTTATTGGAGGTGGATATGGCACAGGTGCCATTATACCAACAGCTAAAGACCTAAAAAACCTTGGCAATAAAGTAATTGGCATTATTGGCGCTCGTAACAAAGACTTGCTACTAATGAAAAATGAGCTAAGTCAGGTGTGTGATGAGGTAATCATTACTACAAATGATGGCTCACAAGGAGTTCAAGGATTTGTAACAGATGCATTAGACTTACTAATGCTTAAGGAAGAAGTAAGTTTTGTGCTGGCCGTTGGCCCAGTGCCCATGATGAAAGCCGTTAGTGATTTAACAAGATCAAAAGGAATTGAAACTTTTGTTTCATTAAATGCCACGATGGTAGATGGTACGGGTATGTGCGGAGCTTGCAGAGTTTCTGTAGCAGGCAAAACCAAATTTGCTTGTTTCCACGGCCCAGACTTTAACGGCCACGATGTAGATTTTAATCAATTAATGAAGCGTCAAAAAATGTTTGCAAAAGAAGAGAAAAGAGCTTTAAACGGTGTTGCACTTTAAGATATAAACCATGAACCAAGTTATAGATAAACCGCTAAGTAATAAAGAAAGAATAAACCTTCCACATCAAAAAATGGAATTGCAAGATGCCAGTAAGCGAATTTTTAATTTTGATGAAGTACCTCTGGGCTATACAGACCAGCAAGCCTCAGAAGAAGCCAAAAGATGTTTGCAATGTAGAAACCCAAATTGCGTAGAAGCCTGTCCGGTTGGAATTGATATTCCAGGGTTTATTAAACTAATTGAAAAAGGGCAACCTGCAGAAGCAGCAAAAAAAATAAGAGAAACCAACTTTCTGCCTGCGGCATGTGGCCGTGTGTGCCCACAAGACAAGCAATGCCAAGCTGTATGTGTGGTTGGTCGTAAAAACCACCCTGTGGGTATTGGTGATCTAGAGCGTTATGCGGCAGATTACGAAAGAAGTCATAAAACCATAACCCCTCCAGAAATAGCCCCAAATACAGGCAAAAAAGTGGCTATTATTGGTTCAGGTCCAGCAGGTTTATCAGCGGCTTATGAACTACGAATAAAAGGACATGATGTGGTTGTTTTTGAAGCTTTTCATCGTGCTGGGGGCGTAATGGTCTATGGCATCCCAAGATTCAGACTCCCCATCGAAATTATTGATGAAGACATCTCCTACCTAGAAAGTCTTGGGGTTCAGTTTATATATAATATGGTAATTGGCAACATCCTTAGTATTGATGATTTATTAGAAGAAGAAGGATTTAATGCCATTTTTATAGCCACCGGAGCTGGTCTCCCTCAAATGCTGGATATTCCTGGCAGTAATGCGAATGGCGTTTATTCAGCTAATGAATACCTCACTCGAATAAATTTGATGGAAGCAGATAAGTTTCCAACGTTCTCCACTCCATTATACCAAGGTAAAAAAGTGGCAGTGATAGGCGCTGGAAATACCGCTATGGATGTACTTAGAACAGCGAAACGTTTAGGCTCGGATGTAACCTGCTATTACAGAAGATCAGAAAATGAAGCACCTGCTCGATCCGAAGAACTTGAACACGCCAAGCAAGAAGCCATTCATTGGAACTGGCTTTCGAACCCTGTGCAATTTATTGTAGATGAAGATAATTTTGTGAGAAAAATCAGGTGTGAAAAAATGGAGCTTTCTGAACCTGACGAATCTGGCAGAAGAAGCCCACAGCCTACAGGTATCTTTTTTACTGAAGAATGCGACACTGTGGTAATGTCCTTAGGTTGCAGTGTTAACCCTATTATTCCATCTACAGACAAAGCCATACGAATAAATAAATGGGGTGTAATACTGGTAGATGAAGAAACCTGCCAAACAAGTAAAAAAGGGGTGTTTGCAGGCGGAGATTCCATTACAGGAGGCTCAACAGTTATTTTGGCTATGGGCCAAGCAAAACTAGCAGCCTCTGCCATCGATAAATATATAATGGGACATTTAAACGGAGAAGCTCAAGTGCCCACCGACCCAAATTATTACGTTAAAGATTGGCAGCTAGGCAATGGAAAATCGAAAAAGGAGAAAGGAGTATTATTGTAAACTTCAGTTAAAACTAACAATAACCTTAAATTCGCAAGTGTTTCTGTAAGCATATCATCTTTAGGCATTTAAACCTGTCAGGTTTCATCGTGCCTGCTGGCAGGCACGATGTTTGGGTGTTGTAACTAATAGCTTAACTTACTATTTATCAAAAATAAACCTGACAGGTCTGCGAATTTAAGGATTATCTTGAAATTGGTTACTTTAAATCTATTAAAATTATATATTTATAGATTGAAAATTTTAACCAAAATCAGTATGAAAAAACTGTACTTTCTGGGCTTATTTTTCATAAGTCTGCACATCAATGCCCAATCTATCAAAAACCTAAAAGCAAGTGCCACGGGCTCTACGGTTACCATAACATACGACCTTGCTTCTCCTGATACAGGCCAAAAATTTACGATTGAATTAAAAAGCTCTCAAGATGGATTTTTACGGGCTCTTAAAGAGGTTTCAGGAGATGTAGGAGGAAACCAGTCTGCCGGACTTGGAAAAAAAATAACATGGGATGCCCGTAAAGAAATAGGTGCTTTTCAAGGAGATATTTCTTTTGAAATTACAGCTACTGTAACCTTTACTCCTCTAAAATTTATAAGCCCTACGGCTGGGGCTGG
>JAMOMJ010000075.1 GCA_027067135.1 Cyclobacteriaceae bacterium | reverse complement strand
GCGATGAATTTTGCTATCATACGATCCGTCATTGATACTGCCATTAAAAACAGAGCTAATGTCTTTAATAGCCTCAGATTAGTCGCTAACTTGGTTCCTGAATAGTTACAAAAATTACAAATAGGATGGGTTGTAATTGGAATATTTGCTCTAATCATTTTGTTACTTTACCTCGTATATGCGAACCAATGGGGAAATAATCCGCTTCCATTAATCCCTTTTGTAGTACTTGCAGGACTTTTTGTAATTATCAGCTCCCTATTTTACAAGCTAACAATAGAACTCCATGGGTCAGTACTCAAACTGATTTATGGAATTGGATTGATCAGAATTCAATTCAAAATTGATAACCTTGTAGAAACACGGATAATTAATACGCCATGGTATTACGGACTTGGCATCAGAATAACACCCAAAGGAATGCTTTATAACATTCAGGGATCAAGAGCAGTGGAAATAAAATACCTCAGCAATGGCAAAAGCAAATCCGTAATGGTTGGGACTCCCGAACCAGAACGATTGAAACAAGCTCTTGTGGACAACTTTTAAAACCAACATGAGTCTAACAGTATCTATGTAACTGCAAATAAATAACCACTCTGTTTTGACTTGCTATTTTAGTGGGAATTGAAAAGCCCGCCACAACAACATATTTTGCAATTAAAAACCTGGCTTGCATTGGGCAAAAAATACCCGCCTAAAGTAGGTGTAGGCACTTTGGGCGAACTGTCCATGCCTGCTGCTTCTTATTTTAATAGCAGAATAAAACTCAACGTATTTGAAGAACTAGCTTCTTATCAAGATAGCATTAACGTTGAGTTTCCGCAAGGGCTTAAAACCAGCTATGCCAATAGCATACAGTTTAAGCAACAGATGCAAGGTAATACAACTATTATAACCGAAAAATTGAGCTTATTGGATAGGGGTTTCTATCAGTTTAGAAAAATGTATAACACAAGATAAAAATGCGTATAGCATCTTTTAAAAACCTTACATTTGCTTTACCTTGATAAAGCCAATGAAAGTTTTAAACACCTTAAATATCGACACTGCTCTTGGAGCAGTGTCTTTTGTTTTTGTAGCTAGCATTATTAAAAGTGTTGAGGTTGAATTAGCTATCTATGGTGCTCTTGTGGCAAGTGTGTTGTTTATTTATAACCTAGACCACCTCGTAGATGCCTTTAAGTTAAAGGATGCTCTTAGCTCGTACAGGCATTATTTTTATCAAAAATATTTTAAACCATTATTGATATGGCAAGGTTTGCTTTTTATAACCATAATATGGCTTTTATTTCAGTTGCCTCTAAAAGTTGTTGCAGCAGGAGTTATAATGACAATTTTTATGGGCATATATTTTCTATTTGTTTTTATTCGCTCCACCAAAAACTATGTACTGCGAGAAGTAGTTGTTGCGCTTGGGTACACATTTGCCATTATAATTGTACCGTTTGCCAATTACCCACTTTCATTTGAAATGGAATTTATAGGGTTTTCCACAATCCTATTCTTAACGGCTCTAACAAATTTGTGGGTGTTCGCTACTTATGAAATCGAAATGGATAAAATCCAAGACCACCATTCTATTGCTCGTAAGGTAAATACAACAAAAATGACTAGGCTAATTAAGATCATTATCGGACTGGACTTAGTTTTGATAGTTTTATTATATGTTCATTGGTCAGTTACGATATCATTTTTAGTGGTTGAGTTAACCTATTTTATACTGCTAGAAAGGCAACATAACTTTCGAAAAAATGATGCTTACAGGTCAATTGGGGAGGCTATTTTAATATTACCAGGACTTTTATTATTTGTTCTAAATGCAATTTAATCTTATTGCAAAATATTATTACATCATCAGCAGAATAGCTTTTGGAAACGACTTAGAAGTTGCTAAAATATCTTTGCTTAGGCAAATTCCTACTAATACGAAAGTACTAATGATAGGAGGAGGTACGGGACGTTCCTTAAAGCATCTCCTGAATATTAATAGTAGCGCAAAAATAGATTTTGTAGAATCCTCCATTGAAATGGTTGAGTTGGCTCAATTGAACATCAAAGAAAAGAATCGAGTATCGTTTATTTGTGAACCTATTGAAATGTTTGATGGAGAAGGCTATGATGTTATTATCACAGAGTTTTTCTTAGACTTATTTTCTACAGTAGAAATTGAAAACCATATTGCAATGATTAATCAAAAGCTTTTGAAAGGAGGATTTTGGATTGACACAGACTTTAGACCTTCTGACCAACTCTTTCATAAATTACTGATTAAAATAATGTATCTGTTTTTTAGTGCTGTATCAAATGTAAAAGCAAAAGCTTTGGTTGAGCTAGAGCCATTTCTAAAAATAAATGGGTTTATTACTATTAGAGAGGTAAAATTTAAGTCTGGTTTTATAACGAGCCGGGTTTTTGCTCGTTCATAATCTCATTTGCCTTTTGAAGCATTTTTAAATAGGTGGCCTTGTGATTTCGCTCTTTTTCGTAAACTAACAGCTCTTTCTTCAATTGCACTATCAGCTTTTTTTGCTTAGCCTCCAAAGTATTAAAAACCAACTGGGTTTGAGCTGTTATTCCAGATGGAATAGGCTCTTGGAGCCCAAATTGGCCAATAAACATACTGTAAGCCTTTAATAATCGATAGCCTGGCAATAATAAAGGATTTAAAAAATCACTTTTATCTTGGTGTTCTATAATGGCTGCAGTAGCCGCAGTGAGTAGTCTGTTTTTATACAATAAATCTGAGCTATACCATTCTCCTGCAATAATAAACCTATGGTCGAATTCAATTTCAGAAGGAGTTAAATGAGATTTCCTTTTTCCAACATGAATGGACGATGAACTTCTTCGAAACGAATTAGCATCTATTGACAGGCCTTGTGAATCAAATGCCAGAGAAATTAGCTCCCAGTCGTAAATATACTCATGGCTTTCGCTGTCAAAATGATAGTCGTATTTATAGCTTCCACTTAATGCCATCTTATACATATTAGAAGCTGCCAACGAAGGCAAAGCAGGCTTTCTTAGTATGTCTGGTAAATCAGACCTAAGTCTCATTATAATGCCATTTGGAGCACGTTCATTTACAAATTTCTCAATGGGTAAAATGCTCAAACCGTTTATATGGTCAAGGTATATTACCGAAGCTACAGAATCATTTATAAACACGCTCCCTAAATGTTTGTACATATTGGGTAACTCTTTCACAAACGAAACGTACGGATCATCATCAACTTTAAGACTATAAGCGATTATATCTCCAGATTGAAATTTTATATTATTAACTGTTTTTGAATGAAAACTTATGGAATTATCTGGGGCTGATAAGCTGGTCTTTTCTTCTTGAGATTGGATAAGAGCAGACTCAAAAGCCAATCTGCTTTCTACCATAAATCGAAACAGTCGATTATTGGCAAAATCTGATGAAGTACCCCAATATCTACTTTGGTATTTTAATAATTTTCTCCAAGCTGCAACGTCTTTTTCAAACTCGTGAATAGTACCAGGCACCAATGAGGCTAATGCAGATAACTTATTAATATTCAAGCTTATACTATCAAGAATTGGATTGTCTGGTTCTGTTAGTTCTAATAAAAGCTGATCTAAATGTTTGGTTAATTGGTTCCTGTGTTTGTTATATTGATATGCTTGATTTTCTTTACTCGTAATCCTGTATTTTACTAAGTTTTGAGCAAATTTTCCCCACCATTTAGTGCTTACTGCGGGCACCTCTTCGGGTAAATGAATGGAGCTTTTATTATCAGGGATAGCTAATAAGGCATAGATTATAAATGCAACCGAGAATTTGTAAAATAGTTTCATGCCTTATTAATTGAAGCGTAATTTACGAAATTGTTTAGTAGTGAACAAAGAGAGTTGGCTGGAATAGCAATCACTGGAAAGCAATGGAGTTATTAATATTCTGTTATTTAATTGACCAATAAATGATAATGTTTCAACATTCTTCAATTGCACTTTTTTAATGTTGAAAATCTTATTATTATCGAGATTAATAATTGGCTTGAAATTATTAAAATTTTTATGAGGACTAAAGTTTGGAAAGAAACTTCTATCGAGGCTAATATTTTTTATAATCAACCTACAGGAATTTTAGCTTTTAATGCTGATTTTGAGATAACGATATGCAATAAGGCGTTTTCTGAAAAAGCACTGAATGGTTCAATAAAAGCAAAAGGAGTAAGCCTGTTTAAAAAAGTTAGATTTGACGATAAACCTTCTTCTATTAAAAGCCAGGTACTTGCCGGAACTCCCTTTAAAAGTTTTATTAATATAGAATCCAAAAGATTTGAAGTTGATGTAACACCCTTGTGGGGTGGTTCTAATGTTATTGGGGGTACTATTTCTCTTGGAGAAGAAATTTTAGGGAGCCCGCAGTTAAACTATCTTACCAAAACTGGATTTAAGTCGGTTATTGAAAATGCCCCAATGACAATGATGATTTTTAGAAAGGACGGGTCTGTCTTTTATGCAAATCAGCATTACCGTGATTTGTGGGGTTTGTCTGATAAAGAACTCTACCTGATACATGAGTACTATAATATTTTTGATGATGCTCAGTTAAATAGCCAAGCGATTGGGCCTTATATCAAAAAGGCGTTTCAAGGGCAAAGTGTTGAGATTCCTGTAATCAAGTATAGATTGGACTATTCGGGGTTAGGCCGTACTGATTATTCAAAAAAAGAAAATTGGCTTTTAGGGTATTTCTTTCCTTTAGAGAATAATGAAAATAACGAAAGCCTTGTTGCTCTAATTTTTACAGAAGTAACAAGACAAGTAGAGGCAGAGCAAGCGTTTAAGCATAGTCAAGAGCGTTTAGAGTTGGCATTAGAAGGAGGAGAACTTGGTATTTGGGATTGGGATCTTGAAAACAACTCGATGGTTTATAATAAGCAATGGGCTAAAATTTTAGGCTATGAGCTAGATGAAATTGATATGTTTTCTTGGACAGGCCTCGTTCATCCTGATGACCTTGGTTGGGTAGAAGAAGAATTAAATGATCATATTGCTGGTAAATCAGATGCGTATTTAGCCGAATATAGAGTTAAAAGTAAATCTGGTGTGTGGAAATGGATTCTTGATAGAGGTAAGGTTGTTGAATTTGCAAACGATGGGAAAGCAAAACGGATAGCTGGAACCCATCTTGATATTACTTCTAAAAAGTTAGGAGAGGAAGAGTTAAAGTCTAGTGAGGGGAGGTACCGAGCTTTGGTTGACAACTTGCCTATTGGGGTGGCTATCGTTCAAGAGGATAAGGTGGTATATGCAAATCGTGAACTTCATGCTATATTAAAAGCACCAACTGAAAAAGATTTACTTGGGCAGAGGGCATCTAAATGTTTTGCTGACCCAGAAGGGTATCACAAAAAGGTTAATAGCATTCTTAAAGAATACAAATCTGAGCCTACCAAGGAAGTTGAAATAAGAGATTTAAATGGAAACCCTAGATGTGTAGAAATTACATCTATTCCGTTTATGTATAATGATAAACCGGCTGTACAATCTATTGTGAACGATGTACAGAAACGAAAAGAAATTGAAGCAGAAACGCAAAAGGCAGAAAAATTATTAAGCCAATTGTTCGAAAATGCCCCTATGGGCATTGTTATGCTTGGGTTTGATGATGAAATTCTTAGAATTAATAAAGGCTTTGAGCAGATGTTTGGTTACACTGCAGATGAAGTGGTTGGCCGATACATAAACGATATTGTTGTTCCTCAGAGTTTAGCCAACGAAGGAATTGAGTTTAGCAAAGACTCAGCAGAGGGGAAATCATTATATAGCGAAACATTTAGAGTTAGTAAAACGGGAGAAAAGGTTCCTGTAATGATTCATACCTTACCGGTTATTCACGAAGACCAGCGGCTTGGTGTTTATGGTATTTATATTGATTTACGCAAAAGAGTTAAAGTAGAAGAGGAGTTAAAAATTCGAAACCTAGAGCTTGATAATTTCGTGTATAAGGTTTCTCATGATTTACGATCGCCTCTGGCCTCCATATTAGGCCTTATTAACCTAGTTAAGCTCGAAGGTGGTTTTCACGAAAGTTTCGAATATTTGAAGTTGATGGAGAACCAAGTTCATAAACTTGATCATTTTATTCACGATGTATTAAGCCATTCTAAGAATTTAAAAATGGCTTTAGTTACTTCTCCAATAAATTTCGAGGAAGTAATAAGCAAATGCATTAAAGACTTGAGTTACTTGAAAGGGTTTGAAGATGTTGAAAAGAATATTTCTGTTAAGGGGCAAGAGTTTTTAAGTGACCAATGGCGAATAAATGAAATTTTTAGAAACCTAATTGCTAACTGTATTAAATATAAGGATGGAGGTAAGGGAAAAAGTGAGATGAATGTTGATGTAATTGTTGATAAAAAGTCTTGCAGAATAAAGATTTCAGATAATGGAATTGGAATAGTAGAAAATAGTATTCCAAGAATATTTGAGATGTTTTACCGTGCAACAGATACCTCTAAAGGCTCAGGAATTGGGCTCTACATTGTTAAAAATGCTGTGGAAAAATTAGATGGTACAATCAATCTAAAAAGCAAGCATGGTGAAGGAACTCAGTTTATTATTGAGTTACCTCATCTTAACTCAAACTAAGATATTCAAGTTGTCATTCTTTTTTCTCATAATAGATTGAGCTAATTTTAGTATTTCTTTTCTATTTATGGCTTCAGAAGGTAAATACAGATTTTTAGTTAGAAACTTACTCAAAGGAATTGCATGGTTTGCGATACTCATGTTAGCCTTTATCTATTTTAAGGACAGCATCAGTTTTACAGCTGATAGTGGGTTGATGAAATATGGAAACAGCCCCCTTATTGTATTTTCCATCTATTCAGTATCTGAAATAATAGCAGGCATTATTCCTCCAGAGCTATTTATGATGTGGTCGTTGGAGTTGGCAGCATATAGAAACTACCTAGTTGATTTAGCGTTGTTAGCTAGCATATCTTATGCAGCTGGAACACTTGCTTATTTATTTGGCAGGTACTTTAACG
Source organism: Cyclobacteriaceae bacterium (assembly GCA_027067135.1). Lineage (GTDB taxonomy): Bacteria > Bacteroidota > Bacteroidia > Cytophagales > Cyclobacteriaceae > JAKISE01. The sequence goes on along the minus strand of JAMOMJ010000075.1, from coordinate 10,175 downwards.
GTACCGTACTTTACCGTTATTCGAGAAAAAAATATTTAAGAAAGTATGAAGAGAATTTTAATAAATATGGAGGCTTTTTACTGATAGTAGCAGCAGTTACTCCCGTACCTTATTCAGCTATTTGTGCCTTAGTAGGCTCAGTAAAATACCCATTTAAAAAGTTCTTTCTTATTACCCTTTTTCGATTTGCTCGATTTGGAGTGTATGGGTACTTAGTGTGGAAGGCAAGCATGGTTTAAGCTTTGCTTGTAACTTCGGCTATAATGTTAATGGCATAATCAAGTTCTTCAATAGTAGTAAATTTACTAAAGCTTAATCTTAAGTTATTGGTTTTGGCTTCCCTTTTTACAATGGAGCTAATAACATGAGAGCCTTCTGATGCACCACTTGAGCAAGCACTTCCTTCTGATAAGTAAACACCTTGCAAATCAAGGTTAAACAATAAAGTGTCGTCATAAGTGCCTGGTAGGCTAAGGTTAATAATATTCGATAAGCTAGCATTTTTATCATTGCAATTTCCATTAAAAGTAATAGAAGGAAGTAAGCTAGAAAGCTTATCAATAGCGTAATTCTTAAGTTTTAAATGATACTTGTTGTCTTTATCAAAGGATTTTGAAGCGATTTCATAGGCTTTGCCCATGCCAATAATCCCACTGCCATTTTCTGTGCCAGCTCTAATGCTTCTTTCTTGAGCCCCACCGAATAAAAAGGGAGTTAATTTAGCAGTTTTTGAGTTTATGTAAATAAATCCAATTCCTTTAGGGCCATGTACTTTATGTGCCGAAGCCGTGGCATAGTCAATAAGGAGGGTATTTAATTTTACTGGTAAGTGTCCAAGAGTCTGCACCATATCGGTGTGGAACAATGCATTATGATTTCGGCATAAGTTGCCAACTAATTCTAGGTCAAGCAAGTTGCCTATTTCATTATTCCCGTGCATAAGCGAAACTAATGTAGAAAAATTTTGCTCCAGTAAATGCTGTAATTGTTCTAAATCTATATCACCTCTATTGTTTACATCTAAAAAAATGATTTCAACCTGAGTATTTTCTTTTATCCAATCGAGTGTGTCTAGCACAGAGTGGTGCTCAATGGGTGAAGATATTATTCTCTTAATTTTTTTACTTAGAGAAACCGATTTTAATACAGCATTATTAGCTTCAGTACCACCAGATGTAAATATGAGTTCTTTATCTTTACAACCAATAATATTAGCAATACTTTTACGAGCTTTTTCCAGCTCAACCCTTGCCTCACGCCCTTTTGCATGTACCGAGGACGGATTGCCATAATGGGTTGCCATAAAGCCTTGCATCGCTGAAAGAACCTCTGGGTCCAAAGGTGTAGTTGCCGCATTATCCAGGTAAGCCTGCATTCTAATTTTGAATTATCTCATGTATATCTTGAATTACCTTATTTGCTAAATTGGCAGCAGTTGTTTCAGAGTCTGCTTCTGCGTAAATTCTAATAATAGGTTCGGTATTGGATTTTCTTAGGTGAACCCATTGCGTATCAAATTCAATTTTCACACCATCAATCGTGTTAATCGGTTGTGAGTGGTATTTTTCTTGAATTTTAGAAAGAACTTCATCTACATTAATAGCAGGCTGCAATTCAATCTTGTTTTTAGAAATATGATACGAAGGGTAGGAAGCTCTTAATTGGGCACAGCTTTTATTAGTTTTTGCCAAATGCGTTAAAAACAAAGCGATTCCTACCAAAGCATCTCTTCCATAATGAAGCTCAGGATAAATAACACCTCCATTGCCTTCCCCTCCAATAATGGCATTGGTTTCTTTCATTTTAGTTACCACATTTACTTCTCCAACCGCAGAAGCAGTATAAGTGCCATTATGTTTCTCTGTTACATCTCTTAAAGCACGTGTTGAAGATAAGTTTGAAACCGTGTTTCCAGGAGTGTTAGCTAATACATAGTCTGAAATTGCTACCAATGTATATTCTTCTCCAAACATAGTACCGTCTTCATTTACAAAAGCAAGGCGATCTACATCAGGATCTACAACTATGCCAAGGTCATACCTATTCTTTTCAACTTCGGAACTAATAGAGGTTAAGTTCTCTGGTAAAGGCTCTGGGTTATGAGGAAAATTACCATTTGGTTCGCAATACAGCTCTATTGTGTTTTTTACCCCCAATGCTTTTAAGAGTTGAGGAACAGCTATTCCCCCAGAAGAATTAACTCCGTCAATAACAATTTTAAAGTTCCGATTCTTAATTGCATTTACATCTACCAAAGGCAAATTAAGAATAGCTTCAATGTGAAAATCCAGGTAGCTATCATCTAAACTAGTGCTTCCTAGTTTATTGACCTTTGCAAACTCAATAGACCCAGACTCTGCTAAATCAAGTATTTCAGCTCCATCTGCTGCTGAAACAAACTCCCCTGTTGAGTTTAACAGCTTAAGAGCATTCCACTCAACTGGGTTATGGCTAGCAGTAATAATAATACCTCCACATGCCTTTTCATTTGGTACCGCCATTTCAACCGTTGGGGTAGTTGAAAGACCAAGGTCAATCACATTAATTCCCAACCCTGTTAAGGTTGATGTAATTAATTGGCTTACCATTGGGCCTGAGGGTCTGGCATCTCTACCAATAACAATTGTTTTTGAACTATGATGTTGGATGGCCCATGTACCAAAAGCAGCCGCAAATTTTACAACATCTATAGGGGTTAGATTTTCTCCGGTTTGGCCGCCAATTGTGCCTCTAATACCAGAAATAGATTTGATTAGTGTCATTTGTTGATTGCAAATTTTTACAAAGATAGTTATATAATTTAACCATCAATGTGAATTAAGAAAATAGGGTAATTCTACCTGAATGAAGAAACCACATTATGCACAAGGTTATCCTCCTTGTCGCATTCACCATTGCCATCTTTATCGAATGTACGCCCACAGTACCCGCAAGGTGCACCTGGTTCTTTAGCCAGATATGGGTTTTGAGAAGCACAGGTTCCTTTAAATTTGCCATCTTTCTTTAGCAAAATACGAACAGACATAAGTGTAAAAAATAAGGCAATAAATCCGATAACAACTAGTGTGGTCATAATTTGAATATCTTTGCACAAAGATAACACAATTGGTTATTGAATTGTTCAATTTTTCTTCCATAATATGAGTAATAATAGAGTTCCTGTAGATTCTCAACGACAAAAAAAATTAGATGCCTTTGATAGGTTGCTTACTATTATGGACGAATTGCGCACCCTTTGCCCTTGGGACAAAAAACAAACGATGGATTCGCTCAGGTATCTTACACTCGAGGAGGTTTATGAACTTTCGGATGCGATTTTAGAAAATGACACTGAAGAAATAAAAAAGGAGTTAGGAGATATTTTTCTTCACCTGGTGTTTTATTCAAAAATTGCCTCTGAGCGTGGAGAGTTTGATGTTGCCGATGTGCTTGATTCTATTGCGGAGAAGCTTACTTATAGACATCCTCATATTTACTCAGATATTAAAGTTAATAATGAGAAAGAGGTGAGTGAAAATTGGGAGAAATTAAAACTCAAGGAAAAAGGAAACCGCTCTGTATTGGGAGGGGTGCCCAGTTCGTTACCTGCTATGGTTAAAGCTATGCGCATACAAGAAAAAGCGAGAGGAGTTGGTTTTGATTGGGAAGAAAAGGAGCAAGTTTGGAAAAAGGTAGAAGAAGAATTAAATGAATTTAAAACAGAGTTTAATATTGAAACTAATAAACCTATTGATATTAAGGCTGCTGAAAATGAGTTTGGAGATTTGATTTTTTCTTTGGTTAATTATGCACGTTTTGTAGGAATAAACCCTGAAGATGCCCTTGAAAAAACCAATAAAAAATTTATTAAGCGCTTTACCTATTTAGAAACAGAAGCAAAGAAAGAGGGACTTTCGATAGCTAATATGAGTTTGGACGAAATGGATAAATACTGGGAAGAAGCAAAGCAAAAAAAATAAGGCTTACTGCTGTAAACCTTATTTTAATATCTTTTTAACAAAAGTTATCTAGCCCATAGAAACATTTGAGGCTTCTTCGTGAATAACTAATTGCCCAATTCTGTGAGTTGATTGTGAACGATGGTCGCAAAATCCACACTCATAGTACTTAATTAGTTCGCCATCTGATTCAGAAGTTGGTTTAGTTATTACATCTTCTTTTATTACTTTATAGGTTTGATAGCCACACTCTGGGCATTCAGTTGCATGAAGATGACCAGAATATTTCTCAATTTTTGTAAAACCAGTTTCTTCGTCTAACCAAACATCATAGTCAATACTAAAAACATCTTCTTCTGCCTGCATGCCTTCATCCAGGTAAACGTCTTCTTCCTCTTCACTCATCAACTTCATCTCTTTACCAGTTTTAGGAGATATCCTTGGCTTAAAACGTAACTTTTTCAGTCTTTTTTCAAGACTAAATGGATAATAAAACTTAAGCATATTATTAGCAATAACTCCTATAATAAAGGCTACAACGAATGTTACAAATCCTCTAATAATAAACCAGAAAACACCTATTTCACCAATAAATGAATTTGCTAAAATACTTGCACCAATTAAAAAAAGTATTGTGGATGTCCATAAAGCAGTAATTTCATTTTCACTTATATAGTCGTATTTCATTTTCGAATCCTTAGTTGTAAGGAGCTTTAAAAAATGAATAACAAGGCGGAGTACGGCAAAAGCGATGAAAAAAATGGCTGCATATTTACCCCATTCATTCCAAGTTTCTATAAATTTTAAAGGAGCTTCTTCCATCGTAAATTAGGTTTTCAGTTGTTAGGTTTAAGTAGTAATTGACAAACTTTTATATAAAATAAGCAATAAAACACAATATAAAGAATTTTTTGGTAGAATTTCAATGTTTTGCGAAGCGATTACTTGCGCTAAATTCATTTATTGCTCTAATGATAGTAGAGGGGGCTTTCGTACATGCCCATATGGGCAACACTAGAAACCTGAGTTCGGGATAAGGAATGTTGTCAGCTTTAATCGAAACTTTCATAAACAACTTAGATTTTTGTATAGGACTAACGGGTTAATTCTTGCCTGCAGCAGGCAGGAAATAAGCCGTTATATATTTGCTTTTTATATTAAAAAGCTCACCTACTATTTTATTTTGGCAGCTATTCCTTATCCCGAACTCAGGTTAGAAAGTGTGTAACAATTTTGCTTATTCTTGATTCGTTTGATCTGCACTTGACTATCTTTAATTGGGATGGAATTGTCACATTCGCCAGCAACAAAAAGAGGAGCTTCTTCATTATACAAAACTTGAGTATAGTCATTTCGATTTTTCATCGCCAGAGCATACTGCTTGGATAGTGATTTTATTCAGCTCTTTAGACATGCCAATAACTTTTTTAATTTTGGTTTGTAACCTGCTTATGTTGCTATCGCAAAATAAGGTAGAGGCAAAAGAGTTTAGAAATTTCGAAGCACTATGGCTATCAAGAAATTTTATCAATTTATCCCTCAATTCTTTCTGGAAGAGGAGTGAATTAATCCAATGCCCTTAAAAAAATCTGGAAATTAGAGCTAAGGTTATATAGCCACCTAAGGAGTGACCAATACAAATACATTGTTCGATGCCTTCGGAGCTTAGTTCTTTGTAAATCTGTTGTGCAACATCTTCTAGTGTGACGATTGTTAAGAAAGTTGACTAAAATTTCGCAATTGATTTTTCTCTAGCTCAACTTCACCATTTTGCTAAAATAGTTGCTATAATATACATTTCACACAATGAGTAAAGGGTTTCACATCCTGATAAAAATTAGATTAGGGTTATGGAAAAAGAATAATATATATACACATGTGGCGAAGTTAAATTAGCTGCATAAAGTGAGTCTCTTCGCATGGAATGCTCAGAGTGACGTTCTTTTACTCTACGTCATTCTGAGGGCTTCGCCCGAAGAATCTGGCTTTGCCCGAAGAATCTGTGGCTTCGCCCGAAGCCTGCCTACCACCTTTAGATTTACATTAAATTTTAATATTTTTTTAATATGGCAACTACAAAACAGTCTGACTATCGTCCGACCTAAATACTTCACAAGCGTACTTTGTACTAAGGAAGGTGAGGTGAGGCTTGATGGCGAACTTTCTAAACCAGACACCGACTTTATAGACGAGCCTTATATAGCTTACATCAATTGTTGAAATAAATCTACGCAAATTCTAAAATCGTTATGCAATTTTATAGATGTAATTAGTACATTTGCACTCGCATTTGGCAGAAGGCCAAATTACTGTTTAATGGCGAGGTAGCTCAGTTGGTTAGAGCGCAGGATTCATAACCCTGAGGTCACGGGTTCAACTCCCGTCTTCGCTACTCCTAAAGCCGCTTTTTAGCGGCTTTTTTGCATTACTCCCTTTTCTGTTTTATATTGTTGAGGTGTTTCATGTTTATGCCCTATATAGCCCTAACTTTAAGAAAATTTACATTGGCTTTTCATCGAACCTTGAAGCAAGGTTAATAAGCCATAACTTTTTGGCTACAAAAGGATCATAAAATATAGACCTTGGAAACTAATATACTGCTCCCTCATTAGTGTGATGATAAAATAAGGATTCGAAAAACAAAAAACAGATTAGTAAGTAACGAAGAAATATAGTATTACCCCCTTTATTTTAACCGCTGAATCAGCCTCAGTGTTTCTTGTACTTTACTTGTTAAGGCTGTATAATCAATTTCTCCATCTGCATTTTTTACAAAAAGTTTGGAACCCATTCCTACACAATGCACACCTGCTTTAAACCAGTCTTTTAGGTTTTCCTCAGTAGGCTCAACACCTCCGGTGGGCATAATGTTCGTCCATGGTAAAGGGCCTTTAACAGCCGCTACAAACGATGGGCCTCCTACCTGCGAACCAGGAAAAATCTTAACAACTTCAGCACCCAACTCTTCTGCATAAGATATTTCGGTAAGCGAACCACATCCCGGTGACCATGAAATTTTTCTACGATTGCACACTTTTGCCATTTCAGGATTAAGAATAGGCGATACAACAAAATTAGCTCCGTTTTGGATGTACAAAGAAGTAGTTCCTACATCAATTACAGACCCTATTCCTAGTATCATTTTAGGAGTATGCTCAGCAGCATATTTATTAAGGAGGGTAAATACTTCGTGCGCATAGTCGCCCCGGTTGGTAAATTCAAATACTCTTACACCGCCATCATAGCATGCCTTTAATACTTTTTCGCATACGTCAATATCTTTATGATAAAAAACAGGCACAAGCCCGGTTTCTTTCATCTTGAGAGCCACCTCAATTCGTGTAAATTTTGCCATTTTTAGTTTTTATAATTATTTATCTTGCCACTCTTCCTGAGGAATCTCCACCCATTAACTTTTTTACTTCGCTTACGGTAACCAAATTAGCATCGCCTTTTATGGTGTGCTTTAAGCATGATGCAGCCACAGCAAAGTCTAGTGCATTTTGGTCATCTTCAGGATATGTTAATAAACCGTAAATAAGGCCTCCCATAAACGAATCTCCACCACCTACCCTATCAACAATATCAGTAATTTGGTATTGGGTAGATTCATACATTTTAGTGCCATCGTACATAACCCCTGCCCAGGTATTATGCGAAGCAGAGATAGAGCCTCTTAACGTAGTAATTACTTTTTTTGCTCGCGGAAACTTTTCCATCATTTGCTGACATACCGATAAAAAAGCCTCTGCTTTAACATTATGTCCTTGTGTGGTAATATCGAGGCCATCCGGTTTAATGCCAAAGTGTTTTTCAGCATCTTCTTCGTTACCTAAAATAATATCGCAGTACGAAGTAAGCTCGGTCATAATGGCTTCTGGCTCTACACCGTATTTCCATAACTTAGCCCGGTAATTCAAATCTGTAGAAATGGTTATACCCAAATCGGAAGCTACTTTAACTGCTTCTAAGCATACATCAGCTGCCCCTTTCGAAATGGCTGGGGTAATGCCAGTCCAATGGAACCAATCGGCTCCTTCAAACACCTTAGCCCAATCTATCATGCCTGATTTTATTTCGGCAATGGCTGAATGAGCCCGATCGTAAACCACTTTACTTCCCCGGCTTACGGCTCCGGTTTCTAAAAAATAAATTCCAAGCCTATCACCTCCAAATACAATGTTAGATGTGCCAACCCCTCTCTTTCTCATTTCCATTAATGCACATTCTCCAACATCATTTTGGGGCAGCCTGGTTACAAAATCAACAGGTACACCATAATTTGCTAACGACACGGCCACATTAGATTCTCCTCCTCCATATACAACATCAAACGAATTTGCTTGTGAAAATCTAAGAAAACCCGGAGGCGACAACCTTAGCATAATTTCTCCAAATGTTACTACTTTTCCCATGGGTAAATTAAAAGTTTATTCTAAAATTAAATACAAAATGCGTGTACGTTAACGCTATACTACAAAAGTAGCACCTGATAAGTAATAAGAAAAATAATTTCCGGATATTTCGAAAACAATCCCTTTAGGAAGATGCTCATTCTGATTTTAGTCTAAAGTCAGAAACATCACTCTAAAACCTTGAGATGCTTTAGGTTAAAATGGTTAAATCTTCATTAATCCGAAAAATTCACAAAGAATATAATACCCAAAAATGGGGAGTTTAAATTTTAGAATTGTCGGGGTTAACCCTGCCGTAAATACCTGACAATCAATTGATATAAATCGTTCGCATCATTACTTATTCCAAAGTCATGAATAATCCGGGTTAACCATTGGCATACTCCAGATTTTCCTTTGTGATTATATCCAATGGCAAATACTGGTTTAACTCAACTTCCTTAACTAACACAAGGTGTTGGTACAGAGCTTGCACAGCCAATTTTCCCTGCATCTGTGGATTTTGATGAATAATATAATCCAATACCCCATTTTTCAGCAGTTTTTCATTGACACCCAACAAATCGTAGCCTACAAAACGCAATTTCAATTGCTTTCTTAAGGGCAATAATGCCAAACCCAGCAAATGAGAACTAGAATTAGGTACAAATAGGTGAATCGGCTTTTTAATTGCTGTAAGCATATCCATTAACTGCACTATGGTTGTGTTATCCTGCTCAAGGTTTATTTCATGAATATTAATAGCGGCATTCGAGTTCTGAGTATAATAATGCCTTAAGCCCTTAATTCTTGATAAAATTGTTTTTTGAACCAAATCTATTCTGGAAAAAGTAATAATAAAAAGCTCGTAAGGGTTGCAAAAACCTTTGTCTAACAAGCCTGCAGCTACTTGTCCACTCTTAAAAGAGTCCTGCCCAATAAAAGTCAGATTACCCCCGTTGGCTATATTCGAATCTACAAACACATAGGGAATCTTGCTGATTTTAAGCGCATCTAACGCCCTGCTATCCTGGTGAAAAAAACCTGGCGATATTATAATCCCATCCGGCTTGGCCGCCAAAACCAATTCAATAGCATCAGCTAGTGCTTGATCGTCTGTTTCTTGCAGTATATATTCTTTTTGGGTAAAACCCATAGACTCATACGCTGCTATACCTTGCTTAATCCCCTCTTTTTGCTTTTTCCAGTAAAAATTTTCAGGAGGTAGCACAACCGCAATGCTATAGGTTTTATTCAACTTTAAGTTACGGGCATAAATATTAGATGAATAATTACCTTCTTCCGCAATCTTTAATACATTGCTTTTGGTAGCCTCAGCCACCCTGCCTCTGTTGTGGAGTACACGATCTACAGTGCCAATAGACACCCCTGCTTTTTTTGCAATTTCTTTAATGGTAATACTAACTGCCATTTTTATATGAACCCGAATTATGCATTAGAAAATCTATTCCCTGCAAAATAGCTGCAAATCAGTCGCTTAGCTATTTATGGTCTGTAACCATAACGGCTCCGGGTAGCTATCGAGGTGCTTTTCGTCCATAAATCCCTTGATTTATTACTCTTTTACTACTCATAACGCCCATGACTTATTGCCATTGGGAGTTTAAAATTACTACATTTTAATAACTTAACTCATCTTCGCCAAAAATAGCTCAAATGGCTTGTATAAGCTATTACCTAAAATCCGCAGCTAATCAACTTGCATACTTGCAAGGTTGAAAATGGCTGGAATTATGAGCAAATTCCAGCGTAAATTCAGGCGTAATCAAATTTGTTATTTGACTTTTCCGTTTCCCCCTGCTTTTTTGGTATAAAAAATCTC
>JAMOMJ010000074.1 GCA_027067135.1 Cyclobacteriaceae bacterium | reverse complement strand
GGATAAATTACCAACTTCTTAGTTTGTGGCATTTACCTCTAGCTTGTTGTAGGAGACTAGGTTATCTATTGTAACTTTTGTCTGTATCTGCCACCTTCCTTCATTTTGAATGTTAAATGGTTCAAACTTATAAATTCCATCTTTATTTGTGCTATAAATTAATTTTACATCATTTTCAACTGTATGAGGTCTTGTTATGATTACATCAACATTTGCATTGTCAATTGCAGAATTTTTTTTATCTGTTACTCTAACCAAGATAGAGTTTTCTCCAATTTTTAAATCTTTTTGTTGAAGTAGGACATTATACTTTGTATCAAACTCTTTTTGTTTGGTTATAATTTCATTTATATTCATATCAACATCTCTATAATCTTTAAAGTATGAATTATCCATCTGTACAGGCATAGATTGTGCAATGGCTATTGTCCAGATGCACATTCCTGCTATTGTTAAGATAGACATTGTTATTCCTATTGGCCATACCATTGGGCTTATTTTCAATTCTCTTCCTTTTTAAAGTATTTAATCTTTATGTATCTTAGCAGGAAAAATAAAATTACTGCATAAAAGAAAATTCTTATATAGTTGATAGCCGTCTTACTTTCATCTCCTATACTTGAATTTAATGTAACTCCATATGATTTAGAGATCATATCTACTAAATCTCCATAACCATTTAAAAAAGCTGCTGCAGTTGGATCTGAATCAGATTTCTGTATCGATATAATTTTTGAAAAAGTTCCACCCCAAGGGCTAAATAGAGAGTTTTCATCAAACTTATCTTTTATCTCATCTGATGTAAAGAGTTTATTTATACCCACTCTTTCTCTATCAATATATTTTTGTGAAAATATCCATAATATATATGGAGCTTTCAGCTCTTTTAAATATCTATCTTTATATTCTAAAAATTGTTCTTGAGTTAAATGTTTTTTAACAACTAAAACAGTTGAAATACCTGTTTTTTGATATAGCTCATCGCCTATCTCTTTAAGTTTATTTAAAGCCTTTTCTTCGATTAAGCCTTCGCCATCGTAAGAGTAATTTGCTCCAAGAGAAGTTGTAAATATAAGTGAGGATATCAAAGCAGCAAATATAGCTACTTTGAAATTTTGTAATACTATCACAAATTAACCTACATAAAGATAAGCACCAGGGGTGGTGACTATCCAAGCTGTGACTGCTGCCATAGCAAGCATTCCTAAACCAATCGCATAAAATAACATATCTGCCATAATATAATCCTTATCTGTTTACCCAATTATTGGCATTATCCACACTTATTGCTTTAATGCTAGTTGGGTTTTCTATCTCATAATAATTCGTTGCATTTGCTTTTTGCACAGCAATTGCCTGTATAACCAAAAAAGCCAAAATTGCAAGTAGCAATACGGTAGCAATAATGCCACCTAAAAGACCATTTAGGTTAAAACACATTCTTCTTGTAGTATTTTCAGCCATTTTTTCTCCTTATTTTTCGCCAAGCGATAGAATATAGTGACCAACTGCTTCTTTTTGAATATCAGTTAATCTTCCATCGTTAAATTTAGGCATATAACCTAAAGCACCATCTTTACCACGATTTAACACTTCTGCAACAAATGTAGTAGTTCCATAGGTTGTAAGATCAGGAGATTGACCACCCAAACCTTTACCGTCTTCGCCATGACAGCTAGTACAAGCACTAAATGAAGCAGGTTTTTGACCTTTTAAGCCTCCAGCAACATATGCAGAAATTGCTTTAGCATTATCGCCACTTGCTAAACCACCAGGCATCGTACCCATAGGGTATCCTAAACCTTTTGAACCATTATTGATTACATCAAGTACACCTAAAGCTGTACCCCATCTATCAAATCCTGCTGCTTTTCCATCAATTCCATCACCTGCAATTCCATGACATGGAGCACATTGGACGAGATATACGCCTTCGCCCATTTCCATTAAAGTTTCATCGCTAGGGTTGTCCCATTTGCTTTGGAATGCTGCGTTATGTGCAGCTACTTCTTCATTGTATTGACCAATTTGCGAAAATGCTTTGACAGGGTATCCTGCAAGAATATACCACAAAGACCAAATAATTGTTCCTACATAAAATATAGCCCATCCTACAGGTATAGGATTTCTATACTCTCCGATGCCGTCCCAAGTTTCATCAGTTAAATCACCAGTGCTTGTTTCGTTTTTTATCTGTTTGAGATACTTGCCGATGGCAACTGCTGAAATCACTAGAATAAGTAGTGCACCAAGAAGTCCAAGCTGATGGACATCATCAGTTGCTAAGTTGAATTTTTCAAACATGTTCTGTTTCTCCTTTATTTTTCTTTTTATCCCACGGGGAAGTTGTTTCTAATGGAGTAGAGTCAACATTATCATCAAGAGCAATATTTGAATACTTCTCATAATCTCTTGTCCCTTTTTTTTCACTACTATATAGATGATATATGTACCCATAGAGCATAAAAACACAAAATGATATAGCGATAAGATATCCATACGCTTGAAAATGTTCTAAAGTTTCAACACTAATATCCATTAGATTCTCCTTTTATTTTAAACTATTCATGTATGCAATAATCGCAACAATCTCTGGAATTTGACCAGCGTTTACTGCATCTTTAACTGCTTGATTTTTCATATTAGCAGTAATCAATTTAGCGTCTGCTAATGCCTGTGTCTGAGACTCTTCTAATGAGCCAAGTTGTGGCATGCCAGGTTGGTCATAAGGGGTACTAAATATATCCCTAACCGTTATAGCCTCAGCATATGCTGTCTCAACATCAGCTAAGTTTGTAAACATATGCTTGTATGCTGGCATAATAGAGCCAGGCACTACTGAGCTAGGATCCCACATATGATTTTCATGCCAATCTGTTGTTCTGTAGTTACCAATTCTCCAAAGATCTGGGCCAGTTCTTTTTGAACCCCAAAGAAAAGGTCTATCATATGCATACTCACCACTTAAACTATAAGCTCCGTATCTATCAGTTTCTGATTTAAATGGACGAATAAGTTGAGAATGACATGCATTACAACTATCTTTTATATACACATGCCTACCTGCTAGCTGTAAAACTGTATAAGGTTTTGTGCCAACTACTGGCTGTGAACTCTTTGCAAAATCAGGCAATATCATAACAGCACCTGCAAATGATATTGTAACAAACACCATTACTGTAAAAAAGAATGGATTTTTTTCTAACCAATTAAACATTATTTATCCCTCCCTTAGGCCATAGGTGTAGCATTTTGAGGTTCTTTCTCAAGTACTCTACCAGCTTTAAATGTCATGTAAATATTGTATGCCCACATAAAGACACCAATCAAATATAATAATCCACCAACTCCTCTAATAGTATAGTAAGGGTGAAGTACTGTTACCGTATCGATAAATGAATAAGCAAGATTTCCATATTGGTCAGTTGCTCTCCACATCATACCTTGTGTGATACCTGCTATCCACATACTTGTGAAGTATAAAACGATACCTACTGTTTGAATCCAAAATTGTGTTTCCATAAGTTTTTTGCTATAGATTTCTCTTCCTGACATTCTCGGTGTCATGTGAAAAAGTGCAGCTATAATCATAAATCCAACCCAGCCTAGAGTTCCATCGTGAACATGTCCTGGAATCCAATCTGTAAAGTGAGCCAATGCATTAACTGATTTGATAGCTTGAATTGGTCCCTCTAATGTTGAGAACATATAGAAAGTTGAAGCCATAATCATAAATTTAATCAATGGGTTTGTTTGAAGTTGACCCCACTCACCTTTCATTGTAAGTAGCATATTAATAGCACTACCCCATGAAGGAAGAATAAGTACAACTGAGAAAACTGATCCCATAGTTTGAACCCAATCGGGA
>JAMOMJ010000073.1 GCA_027067135.1 Cyclobacteriaceae bacterium | reverse complement strand
CCTTTTCTATTCTGACGAAGGAAGAATCTTCTAAGGCTATAATTTATTACCTATGATAAAGATTGACAGGAGGCCAATTCATAATTTCTGTATTCAAAAATTTCATTGAAGGGTTAAAAGATTTTATCAGAGCTAATTTTTTAGCTCGAACCCACCCTTTTATTTCTTTTTCCCTAGCCAGTGCGTTATTAACATATTTATGATGTTCGAAGTATAAAAGGTAGTAACAATGATATTTTCCAGTAAAACTTTTGGATGTGCCTTTGTTTATATAGTGTTCAGTTAATCGTTGAGAGAGGTTATTGGTAAATCCTGTATAAAGAACTGATTTAGTTGAGTTTGTGATGATATAAACATGGAAGGAGTATGGCATAAAGGTACAAAGTACGAATTGCAGTTAATAAAGTCAAGGATTAGAAGATTCTTCGGCTTATGGCCTCAGAATGAAAAGGCTAACTATTGCAAGTTTTATATTTTCGCAAAGAAGAAATATATGCATAACAAAAAGGTCGGGTCACCGACCTTTTTATTGACTCTATTTGTGTTATTTGGTTAATACAATATCAAAAGAAACTAATTGAATATTAGACAAACTATTTATGGACTCATCTAAATCTTTCATCAACGGAAAACTTTTAATAGTTCCTTTAATTTTACCATCTGTAAAACTTACGTCTTTTAAACTTATGGGAACAGATGTGAGGTCTTTAAATAAACCACTGCTAAATTCCAGTTTAAGGGTGTTATTGCCATCTTCTAATGCCCAGGTGCCAACATCGGCAGTTGCATTATTTTCTGAAGAACATATAAAAGCAAGTATATTGTCAGGTTTAAAATTAATGGCGTATTTCCAATTGTTAATATTTGCATCCTTGCAAGGGGCACTTAATGCTAACATTAATTCTACTAAGTTGGAAGTATTGGCACTTTCGCCTTTTTGTATTGTTAACGAATTAGGTGGATTGGCTGTTGTGTCAGTTGTGGCATTTAGAATAACCAAATCTGTGCTGGTTAAATCCAATATATTGCCATCTACTAAGGTGGCCGATTCAAAAGTATAATCACCAGATAAATCAGGTGTGGGTTGTTCATCCTTTTTACAAGAGGTAGAAATTAATACAAGCAATACAAATAGTGTTAAAATATTTTTTTTCATAATAAACTTAGTTTGTAAACAGATGGTAAATATAACAAGCAAAGAACTCTAACCTGAACTATTCATAAACATTTTGAATTTTATCAAAAAAGCAAATTACAATCATTGAGACATTATTTTAAAACAAATTAGTGTTTTAAAAAATTCAAAATGCGCATTTTATTAATGCGTCTTCTTTGTTGCAAAAACATTGCTGTAGAACACTACAGCAATGTTTTTAACGCCTCGAATCCACATCAATCTAAACGCATGAAAATTCAGGCTAAACAGATATTTAGCTTTTTATTCGACATTTTCAGCAAGCCCTAACTACCCGGCATTTTTGGATTTGGATGGCTATGACTATCCAAAAAATTCCAAATAATTTTACTTGCGTTAATATCTTTATTTGTGTTTCCTAAGGTTAGTACAGGAAATGCTCCTGGCCAGGTATGCCCTCCGTTATTTATGGTATAAAATACTACACTTGTTTCTTGGTTGCATGTGTTATATTGTTGAAGCGTTACGGTTGAGTTGTCTTCTGTATTAATGTCGGGCAAATTTTCTTCAATAACTTCTGCTGTATTACATTGGTTTATATTTACCCAAAAACCTACCACATCAGGTACTGTTGGAGGCAAGTTATCCACTCCCCAATAAGGAACCACTTCGTCTGCTGTTCCATGGATTTCTAATATGGGTACTGGTCGCAGCGGCAGACACTCATCTAACGAACTGGCAGACATTCCTCCAGTAACAGAGGCAATTGCTGCAATTCTATCGCTCATATCGCAAGCTAAGGTGTAGGCCATAAATCCTCCGTTAGACATTCCTATGGCATACACTTTAGCTAAATTAATGCCTTGGTTTGCATATATTTCATCAATCATTACATTAACAAAACCGGTATCGTCAACACCGGTTCCAAAATTTGCATTCCAATGTGTAGCGGTAACACCTTCTACGGTGCCAATTAACCCTTGTGGATAGGCTACCATAAATTTAAATTCATCTGCTAAGGTGTTAAATTGAGAATAGCCCATTTGAACCTGATTAGAGCTGCCTCTTCCATGAAAATTAATAACCAGCGGCCACTCCGAGTTTTTAGTATATCCTTTTGGAATATAGAGCAAGTACGCTCTATCCTCATTATCGTAGGTAATACTTGAGTTAAGTAATAAAGGATATTCAACTTCTGGTTCAGGGCTAACTTCTGAGTTATTACAAGAAAAAGCAGTTGCTAATACAACTACGACCCAGAACGAGATAGAGTTTTTTAATAATGAGCATGTTTTTTTTAATACTGCCATCCGACTAAATTAAAAATTAAGAGTTTCGTATCCTCACGAAACAATAATAGGAAAATGTTTCGTGAGGACACGAACCATGGATGGAGAAATAGTGGTTGCTAATAGAACTACACTCAAGAGCGAAAATAAAATTTTGGACAACGAGCTTGTTTTTATTATCATCTATTCGAATATTTTAAAGGTAAACGATTTCTGTGATAGGAAGTTGTTAAAATAATAAAGGCCAACTAAGTAGTTGGCCTTTATTATTTTAACGAGTTAATTATTAACGAAACATTTCATCAAATGTTAACGATAAAAAATAAGTACTTCCAATAGCAGGTGCTCCATAAGCTTGTACAAACTCAGTACCTAATATATTATTAGCACCTAGTTTAATTACAGACCTCATACCTGTAAGGTTATAACTAACTTGCAAATCTAATGACGAGAATGAAGGTACTGGGCCATTACCAAAGGTGCCTGTCCAATCATATTTATCTGACCACCTATAAGATGCACTAAATCCGAAGTTATCAAATACTTCGCGATTGCTAAACTGAATATTATACCTGTTTTGAGGTGTGTTAAAACCAGGAATATTATCTGGATTAGATTGTGCATCTAAACTAAAATCGGCATAATTATAACTACCTCCTAAATCAAATCCTCCAGGTAGTAAGTAGTTTAAGCCTATGCCAAAACCAGTAGATGTTACAGGGTCAGCTATGTTGGTATAAAGTTGATAAACTTCAGTTTCGCCCGCAGATGCCATTCCAAGAAACGCAGAGGCACCCGAAAAAGTAGTTAAGTCATTTACATCTCCAGCAGCATCTGGTATTGCCACTACAGTATTAATTAATTGAAAATCGGTGTATTCACTACGATAGAAATTTACATCTATCATAAATTTATTATTAAATACTCCTTTGTAGCCAAATTCTATTGAAGTAACCTGTTCTGGTTTAATTAATTCATTTTTAGCTACTACTAGCTGATCTGCATTTTTAGCTATTGCTAAACCCTGAGCTTGTGCTAATGTAGTAGGGTCTGTAGGGTCAGCTCCTGCTCCTACTAGGGCAGCAAACTCTGTTGCAACATAACCTGGAAAAGCTGCTCCAAAAGCACCAGCAGACGAGGCTGTATATGTGTTATTGTAAAGCGTTGATCCATTTATGGCTCCAAAATTTGTTGCCTTTGAATACATATCCAGATTTTTCTGTGTTCCTCCTACAAGTGTTGCCGGGCCTAAATCCAGCGCAATAAATTGAGATTGCGTATCAGGGTTTCTAAAACCAGTTTGGTACGAAGCTCTAAAATTATGTTTTCTGTCAGAATCTAGTGCCATTACTGCAAAGGCACGAGGGGAAACTTGTCCGTCAAAATTTTCGTTTTTATCGTAGCGTATAGAGGCTCCTAGTTTTAATCTATCGTTTATAATTCTTTTGGATGCTTGTGCATAT
>JAMOMJ010000072.1 GCA_027067135.1 Cyclobacteriaceae bacterium | reverse complement strand
ATTGCAGGCATGATAATCACATCAATCGAGAAAAAACTACGTTGGAAGCGTGATTTAGGGCTTTAAAAGGCTAAAACACCCTATTTTTATATATCACCCCCCCTGTTTTTCGATGATTTGTGCGTGATTTTTAGCATAAATCATCGAAAAACAGGGGGTGGTGATACAAGACATTGAATTAAGGAAGCTCTTATTAAGTCCTATAAAACTCTAGCAACACCTAGTTTTCTTTAATTCAATAGCATTGAGTGTTAAACCCAATAAAAAGACTATAGTGAAATCCATATAGTCGCTATTTTAAACTTAAAAAGCTATTCACTAAAAATCTAGCCCTTCATCACCTTTATTATTTCTGCTTGCAATTTTATTGGATGGATAGGTTTTGACAATAAGACTCCCCCTTCCTCCTGAATTCTTTTTAAAATATTAGGGTCAGTATCACCCGTAATAATAATGGTAGGTATTTGTTCCATTAGCTCTAACTGTAGAGCGGTTATGGCCTCTAGCCCTGTCATATTTGTATCTAAACGGTAATCACATAAAATAAGCTCTGGTTGTTCCTTTAAAGCAATTTTCAAGGCTTGTTGATAGCTTTCTGCAGTATTAACTTGGCACTGCCAACTTTTTAATAATAATTCCATTGCATATAATATATTAGGTTCATCATCAAGCACTAGTACCTTTAATCCATTGAATGAATGTAATTCTTTCTGCAGAATCTGAATGTGATGAGGCCTTTTTTCAGCTGTAACACTTTTCATCCTTAGAATAAAAGTAGAGCCTTCGCCTACTACTGATGAAACTGAAATAGTTGCATCAATAACATGACACATTTTTTTTACAATCGATAAACCCAATCCAATACCTTGCCTACGATCACGCTTTTCATTTGCTAATTGATGGTATTCATTAAAGATATGATCAAAATCCTTTTCTGGAATACCAATACCTGTATCACAGATATGAATTTCAATATAATCACCATCACTCACTTCTAAAATATCAATTTTCCCTTGATGAGTATACTTAATCGCATTATCAATAAGGTTAGATATAATACGTGTCAGTAAAATGGGGTCAGCATAAACATGAAAATCAGAAGCTTTATGATTGAGCACTAAATTCTTAACCTGTGCAGATTCTTTTCTATCAGTAACTAAACTTTCTAAAACAGCACCTAATTGAATCACTTTATTCTCAACTTCTATCGTACCTGCATCTAAACGTGAAATAACTAAAAGAGCATCAAATAACTGGTTTAAAGCAGAGTATGAGTCATCAATATGTGTCAACAATTCAAGGCTTTCTTTTTCTTTTGTAGTTTCTATTTTCTTCCTTAAAGTATAAAGAAATAACCCCATTGAGTTAAGTGGTTGTCTGAGATCATGGCTTGCAGCTGCAAGAAATTGAGACTTTGCAATATTAGCCTGTTCGGCTATATTTTTTTCTTTAGTAACTGCTTTAATAAGTTCTGCGTTCTCTATATCTAAACCAACAACATTCGTTGTCATTGAATTTAACCGGAAAATAAATGAAGTTACAAAAATATAATACAGCGATAATCCATAAAAAAATAATTGGTATTCCAATTGATTAATACGAATAAGAATACCAATGAACACAGGGGTAATAAATGCTAAGCCACACAATGAAGAAGCCGCCCCACTTGATGCACTACCCGATGAAATCACTATAACAATGGAAATAAAATAAAGAAATAATTCAGGCTGATCAATACCTGGTAAAAACAAATATACCCCTACTCCCCATAATGTACCCGATAGTAAAATAAAGAATAGGAGAATGAGTAAGTAAAAAGAATGTCGTTTATCACCCTTTTTACGACGTTTTTGTAGTAATTTAAAAAACAGAATACGAATAACATTCAGTAGAATAATTAGTACTAACCAAATCGTTAGTATAGTTTTATTTTTATCCGTATAAAGCAGGTAAAATGAAACGATTCCTGCTAATGATGTCCAATAAGAAGCGAGACGGTAGTGTTCAAATAAAAAATCTATGCGACGGCTATTAACTCTATCGGAATATTCATCTTTTTGAAGCCATTGGCTTAACATTTTTAACCGTCCAAAACACCACTATTATGTACGTAACGCATCAGTTCAGCAACATTTCGAACATTTAATTTTTTCATTAAATTATAGCGGTGATTTTCAATTGTTTTTGGTGAGCGCATTAGCCTTTCTGCTATTTCAAGAGAATTCATACCCTCAAATATAAGTTCAAGTACCTCGAACTCCTTACGACTTAGTCCATGATCATAACTTTTTAGACAATTCTGTACCGCAGGTGATAAAATTCGTTGCCCAGCTATAACACCATGAATTCCTGAAAGTAAATCATCACCTGATATTTCTTTAAGTAAAATACCATCTGCTTTTGAGTTTAATATTTGTTTATATATTTCGTTAGATTGAACACCAGTTAATAAAATAAC
The DNA here is from genome assembly GCA_027067135.1 of Cyclobacteriaceae bacterium. Lineage (GTDB taxonomy): Bacteria > Bacteroidota > Bacteroidia > Cytophagales > Cyclobacteriaceae > JAKISE01. The sequence continues at coordinate 1,434 of JAMOMJ010000072.1, read as the reverse complement.
TTTAGTCTTAGGAAAGATACTTTTTATTTTATTAATTATGGTGATTGCATTAGTTTCTGGCATTCGATAGTCTTGAATGACTAAGTCAGGTTGGTGTTTCATCACACTATTTATTAAATCATTTGTATTGGCAACTTTATCCACAATTTCATAATTAGAAATTAATTTTAATAAGCTACTCAACCCTTCTAAAAAGAGTTGATGATCATCAGCAAGAATAACTTTCATAAAATATAAATACGTTAAAAAGACTAAAAAGAAGATACGCTTATTAATTTATTAAAATAATTTATTTCAATAAATTACACTTAATCCAAAAATATTATCTGAAAGTTATACTAACTTATCTTATGCGTGTAACAAATTACAAGACAAGCTACCGAGATACAAAAAGAAGAAATGCAGATAGTTTAAGTTCTACTATCTGCATTTCAAAATTAGTATATAAAGTTCTATATTATATTTTATCCAAAAATCAAAAGAACCTAAAAATTAATATCACTACTTAGTCTCTATGTTCATGACCTAACAAATATCCTAGCACGCCTTCGTACAACAACATATAAGACTAAAAGGCTACTGAGTAATAACAACCCCAAATTTGATAAAGTTGGAACTGCTACACTACTCATAACACCTTCAAAAGCACCAATATCAGGTGATGAACCAACCGTACGAGGGAACCCCATACCACGCTGGTCAAAAACTGAACCACTAGGCACGTTTACTCCTGTATCTACAGCGGGACTTCCAGATAGTAACTGATGAGTTTGTACACAGCTACGGCTACTAGGTGCCCCAGCAGGTGTATTGCAACCATTATCGGCTAAAGGTGCGAGTTTAGGTAGATTACCTGAAATACTATTTAAATAAACAGTTGCTTCACTCGCTGGATCACCAAATAGGCTATTTAACATATTCAATGCTCCATTGTGTATTATATTATTATTTCCATTATCAGCTAGGATAGTACTATTGACATCAAAGCTTCCTGCTGCATTATTAAGATGAACCCCCGCACCATTAACACTTGCTGATATGTTTTGAGTAACTGTACTTGCTCTCAAAAATATAGAGCCATTAGTTACAAAGCCAGCACCACTGCCAGTAGTGCTTAGAGTAGAATTACCTGAAATCGTTGACCTTCTAATATCTGCTCCAGTAGTTTCCACAAAAAAACCACCACCATGACTATTCAAACCATTAGTACTGTTATTTGAAACAGTTGAATTTGTCATTGTTAATAGCCCTTCTGAATAAAACCCTCCTCCACTAGCACTAGTTCCAGTTGTTATATGATTATTAAAAATACGTGAATTAGTTATTCTTGTTGGACCTTCAGAATAAAAACCACCTCCATGAGCATTTGAAGCATTCGTACTATTCCCAAAAATAGCAGAATTTGTAATGATGGCACCATGAGAGTAAAAGGCT
>JAMOMJ010000071.1 GCA_027067135.1 Cyclobacteriaceae bacterium | reverse complement strand
TCGTTTATAATAATTTGACAACTACCGGCTAAAACAAAGAAAAGGAAGTATATCTTTTTCATAGCAAAGTTCTTTTAGTTATGCAGTTAAATGCAAAGAACTTGCCAAAACAATTTGGGTGAGACTAAATACGTGCCGGAAAACTTGTTTTTACCCCTCCCACAAAAGCTTTGCAATGTGGTTGGGTGTATTAATAGTTTGAAAGTTTAACTTGGCAACCTCGAATAACCGCTGATAGCTTTTTCTGGCAGAAGGTTCTGCAAAAACACCTAATCTTAATTCATTACGATAAATATTGCTGTTGAGGTTGGTTTTGTTTTTACTTGGTTTCATAGGCCTAAACTGTGTTTGTAATAAGTAGTACAACCCTATACTAATATACCCTCCCTTAAAAAGTATTTTATTTGTATCGAATGGTATTATTGCTTTAAAGCCTATGTTTTTCCTATATAAACAAACCCAAAATTAGTTATTGAAGTTGCCCTTTATAAAATTTGAATTATTTTAGAAGTCTTATGAAAAAAGCATTTTTTATCCTTTTGGTTTCCCTTTTCAGCCTCAATACTTTAGCCCAAAAAATAATTGAGGATGTAATTATCAGAACCGATAGTGCTGATTTTTCTTTTAAGAACCAGGCTTTTAAAATAAGAAAAAGCAATTACCTCTATTTTGTACTCAATGAGGTTAACCAGGAAGTTGAAGTTACAATAAAAACAAACCCTTCTGTTAAAGTAGATAATATTCAGTTACTGCCAACACCAGGCTATGTACAGCTCGATTCATTAATTAAAACAGGCGAAAACACGTTTGTAGTTGACATTAAGTTTACCTCTGTTTTTGATGTTGGTTTCCCTAAATTAGTATTTAAAATAGTTACAGATTCTCTAACCAAAACTGAAGAAGCTAAATTATACCCCTTTATTTTTCCTATACTAAAAGACCTTAACCCTCAAATAGAAATATTTAATGGACAAGAAGTAACGCTGCCATTGCCTATTAAAACCCCAGCACTAATCAAATACACAGGCATGTGGTATTCTGAAGGAATTCTTGACTATAGGCTTGTAAAGACGCTGGAAGGGCCTGCCCTATCTATAAAGCCTAATGCATTAGGCCTCCAATCGTTAAATGTGGGGATGGAGTCGTTCAAGCCATTTTTAGATGAGCATGGTAGCCCGTCAACCAAGCTATTTGATTTTAGAATAACGGTTAGGGTGGTTCGGTCTAAATTTAATTATTTAAACTTTACAGAGCCTACCTACTTTTTTGAACCACAGGGAGAAAAATCCATCACTGTGTGGTTCGATTATAACCCAAACATTAAGCTTAATAAAACCTATAGAATTGAAGACCAGGAAGGGCCGGGAGGCCGGCTAATAGGCGAAATTTATACAAGAGCCTATGTTGAAAACCAGAATAAGGTAATTGCTTCTATGAGAACTTATGCGTTGCATCAGGTAGAAGGAGGCTTACTTTATGTAAAAGAAGGAGATCGAAACAGGTTTTTCACCAACTTTAACATTTTACCAAAACCCTTTATTGAAAAGGTATCGATTCTGAGGCAAGGAAAAGACTGGACAGGTAGCCAAATAGTATATCCGGGAGAAGAGATTGAACTAAAAATTCAAGGAACAGGCCTCTCTGGTTCAGAAATTACATTTGCCGATGGAAAATATGTAGCTGTACCTGACACGATAAGGAAAAATAATCAAGTCCGGTTTTTCAGTTTAAAGATACCCGAAGACATCAAAGAACGGTCGATTCCGATTAGTCTTAATCAGAATACAACAAGCTTTGGATTTTTGGTAAACGAGTATCAGCGGCCACGAAGTTTAGACTTTATTACCGTTAATTATGGCGAAGGAGAACATGAACTTACAGGTGAAAATTTTTATAAGCCCTCTTTGTATAATGGCGAAATTGGAGATGTAGTTATTACTGCACATTTAGATAGAATAGATGAACAACTTGAGTTTTATGGGGTGCAATATATAAATGTAGAAATAAGGCTTTGGGACAAGAATAATAGGCAAATTGAAACACGAACAGTAGAGGATATTAAACTTGTTCCAGATAAAACCTCTGTTCGGCACCTGGGGTATAACCACAATAATGAATCGAGTGCAATTCTTAGAATTAATGATTTTTTAGTCAACAAAACGTATGATTTAAGACCGTGGTCAAAAATAGAAATAACAGTAGAACACGATAAATCTAAATATGGAGGTAATGGTTTTAAAAGCAAAGCTATTATTTACCGTAGCGATAAATTTTCACTAGATATTGAAGTTTCATTTCCTGCCGGTTTGTTTGTGGTACCCATTGGTAGCACCCAAGAGGTAAGCTCATTAACTGGGCTAAGTATTGCTTCTATGGCCAACTTTACCTTTTACAAAAAAGGACAAATTAAAAAGGAACAACCCATTAGGTTAGGGTTAGGCTTTATTGCGCTCAATGCAATAAATAGTATTACCGGCTCAACAGACGATAGTGATATTGGTGCTGTAGCGTTGATGTCTTTCCAGCCTCTGCACTCAGATTCTAAAATTAATTTTCCGCTATATGCAGGATTTGGCTATTTGTTTAAAGCAGAAAACCTCTTTTTATTGATTGGGCCCGGCATTAAATTTACTTTTTAATCCCTTTTATTGTGAACTGAGTTTGTCAACAAAAGGTACGTGGTTTTGCCTTTTGTTGTAAGATACGGATAAATAGACTGGTTGATAATAGTTGCATATTCTGAAATCATGTTTTTAGAAATGCGTGAATTAACAACTTGAGCAGATGAAATCCAGAAATCACCTAAAATCTGAAAACGCTTGTATAAAAAAGCATATTCATTAGGCAAAATTTCTTTTCGTAATATCCCTTTTTTTATGAGGGCGTTGAATAAAACGGAAAACTGTGCTTCTCTAATTTTAGATAGTTCTAAATAATGGGCTTTGATAACTTTATTTTCACGCATAATCTGAACAAAATCCAGTAGAAAAAAGCGGTACTCATAAAAGCTGTCCATAATAGAGGCGGACAAGCCCAGTAAAAGTTTTAAACTAATGGCTTCATTTTGAGATTTAGATAAGCGAAAGTCAATGTTTTTTACCAAATCAAAATATAGGTTTTCAATAATCTCATCACGCTTTTTGAAATGGTAGTTCAAATTACCTTGGCTAATCTCCATTTTTTGGGCAATAGTTCTTAGCGTTACCCGAGATAAGCCTTTCTCATTAAACAAGTCTAATGCGGTAGCAAGTATCTTCTTCTTTGTGCCTTTCATATTAACAAAGATAAATATTTTAGTAACGTTGACCTAATTTTGCCGACAATTAGTACCTTTGACCTAAAATAGAAATATGGTTCGTAAAATATCGAAATCAAAGCTTCCTAAAACCAGTTGTATTACAAACTTTATAACAACTACAAATTATGAAGATACTTATGCTGTTGCATTGCAAAAACCAGAGATTTCCATAGAAAGCATTTACTTAAACATATTTGCTTACAGCCCCCAATGGATAACTAATTTACTGGAAATAAGAAATAAAGCGGTAAAGCCTTTCGGTTTAAAAACCGATTCAAAAAAACTAATAAAAGAAAACCTAAAAGTTGGAGAAAAGACAGGAATATTCAACATATACGCAATTACAGGTAATGAAATAGTTGCAGGAGATAATGATGCCCACCTCAATTACAGGGTTAGTGTTTTGAAAAATGATAAAACACTAACAGTAAGCACTCTGGTTCAATACAATAATTGGTTTGGTAAAGGCTATTTTTTTATTGTAAAGCCGTTTCATAAGGCCGTGATAAACTCAATATTAAAAAATGCAGTAACAAACAACAGAATATGAAAATTAAAAAAATTAGTTACAAAATAGCAAGTTGGTCGTTTCTG
>JAMOMJ010000070.1 GCA_027067135.1 Cyclobacteriaceae bacterium | reverse complement strand
TTGCATTGCCACCGCCTCCATGGCAAGCTGTATATGATACCTTGAGGTTTTCAGGTTCAACGGTAGCTTTATAAGTTTGAGTAATTGCTCTATCCATATCCTTTTTGTATTGTGGATTATTTAATAGTTCATATGCTCTTACTCGTGATAGCCCTATGCCAGGAGATCCGTGACACCATGCTGACATACTGCCAGGGGCAGTAAAAAAAAGTTTATTGCCATTTAAGTATTCGGTTTTGTGCTCTTCGAAAGTCTCAGTGTCAAAATATCCTTTTCTGAAATCAGGCCAATTTCCTGTTTCAGAGTCATAAAATTGATTTTCATATATAAAAGCCTGTTCAGCAATCCAATAGAAAGTAGTGTTATTAAAATACCTGCCCAGTTCCAAAAACACATATCCAATGCCTGCTGCTCCATGCGAAAAGCCGCATAATCCTCTAATATTTTTAGAAGACCTATCCCAGTATAATCCTTCAGATTCTATATGTGCTGCTTCAACTAAGTGGTTGGTAAATTTTTTAATACTAGCCAGTAAACTTTCTTTCCCAGTAGCAGCATGTAAATGGATTAGCCCCAACAATGTTCCCGAAGTACCATTAATCAGGTCATCAATAGTATTCGGTTGCTCTAAATATTGCTCACAATCAGCGGCAATATCTAATGCCTTTTGATGATAGGTCTTATCTTTTAGCAATTCCCCAACTTGCAACATCATGTAAGCAGCTCCCATCCTTCCGGTAAAAAAAGCATAATAGGTTGTGGGGTTGTTCGCACAATAATGCTCTACCCAGCGAGCCCCTTCTTTAACTGCTTCTAAATACTTTTTATGTCTTGTTTGTTTATACAGCTCTATAAAAAATAGAACAATACCAGCAGTGCCAGAGTAAAGTCCTTCAGATATATTCCATACAACGGATTGATTTTCTCCCATACCCATGGTTTGCCACGAAAACCCGTGAGCATCTTTTTCTGCTCTATTTAACAGGTCGTCTCCAATTCTTATTGCTTCCGATAGGAGTTCATTCTTAAAGTTATCATTCATTTGTTTTTATTGCATTAATCTTCCAATTGTTCCAGTAATTCTTGTGCCTGAGTAAATTTATAGTTCTTTGTACCTATTTGTACAAGTAGTTTTCGGGCATTTTCTGCATCGTTTAGTTTTAGATATGACAGCGCCAAATACCAGGCTAACTGTTCGTTATACTGTTTATTGTTTTTTAGTTGCTTAAATAATAAAATGGCTTCAGTGGGCATGTCTAATGCCAGGTAACTTATTCCTTTATAAAATAGCACATCATTATATACTTGTTTCTTTTCACTAATTTTATCAAATGCCTGTATAGCTTTTTCGAAATTGCCCTGAGAATAGCTTTCCAAAGCTTTTTCGAAATGTGTTGTAGTGTTACTACGTGTAGTTACCAGGTTGTGATATGGCTCGAAATAAGCAGTAAACAGATTCTCGTAAGAGGTAGCCCTGTTAGTAAAAACATAAATGGAAGTGATTAATAATACTAATGAAGCAGCTATACTTAAATAAAATCTCCAGTTTGCTTTTTTACCTTTGTCATCAGTACTAAATAGCTCATTATGATATTCTTTCAGTTGAGAACGGAGCCCTTCATCTTGTAACCCCCGAACAGCTTTTTTATATAATTCAACTTCATTGGCAAATGCGGCATTGGTTTCTAGTTCTTTTTCGAAGTTGCTCAAAGCATCTTTATCCAACTTTCCTTCGAAATACTTTTCAATTAATTCAATATGGTTTTCGGTTTTTTTCAACTTTTATGTAAGCCATTTTGTTTACACAACTCTATTAATCGTTTCATACAGCGGTATTTTTTATTTTTTGCTGCCTGTTCGCTCCCCAAGCCAAATTTAATCATGATTTCTTTCATAGAGTGTCTTGCATAATAATAATCAATCAAAATATCCTTGCACCCTGAACCCAATTGGTTTATTAGTTTACGAAGTATTGTTCCCTTTTGCTCACTGTCAGCCTCATCAACTTCTTCTTCTTTTATAACAGCCGAAAAATTTTCGGTATCTGCTATGTCTGATAATTGATGGGGGTGCTTTCGTAGTTCTTTTAGCCATAAATTTCTTGCTATGGCATATATATAGGTTTTAACTGTTGAGTCCCCTCTAAACTTGTCTTCCTTTATTTGGTTATAAAGTATAATAATCGCTTCCTGAAATATATCGGCAGCATCCTCATCGTCTCCATTATTATTTAGTATAAAGTTCCTGATAAGAGGGTAATATGTTTTATACACGTAGTTGAGCGCATCATCATGCGTTTTTTTATTGCCAAGTAGTATCCCATCAATTATTTCCTTATCGCTGTAGCTTATGTTCATTTAGTTAGTTCCGCAAAAAAGCTAAAAGTAATCATCAAATAACATAGAAAACGCACATAACGAAAAAATAATAAGAATTAGTGATGACCTTTTTAATAATACGACACTAAGCAGTAAATAAGTAAAAGGCGAAACCCGAAAAGCCTATGATAGAGTAGGGAACATTTTATAAATTAACTGATATGAAAAAAGGCAAAAAATTAAATTTGAACGAGTTGAAGGTGAAAAGTTTTGTGACTGAATTTGTCAATGGGAAAGAGAATACAGCAAAAGGAGGGTATAATGTACTGCCAAAAACTGCATTAAATTGCAAACCTACTTTTGGTATGAATTGTACATTCGATGAATGCTTTTCTCAAGGCGCTGGGTGCTCTGATTACCAGGTGTGTTAATTAGCAAAATCAACAAAAAGGCTACCATATTAGTAGCCTTTTTTATTCTCTGGATTTCAATTTATACACAATGTCATTTGTTCATATGATGTTGAATCTACCAAACTAATGCATAAAATACGTTTATGGTTTTCTGGATAGATAGATTTATTTACTTTTAGTCAAATAAGAATTCACAAACATTATATTATGATAGTACGATTGGTATTGGCTCTATTCATTTTTAATTTCAATATGTTGATTGCATTTGCAGAAATTCAGTCTGACACTACATTAGCCAATACTTATTCTCTTCAGGCTAAAGAGTTTCATAGCCAAGCTCTATACGATAGTTCTACTGTTTATTATAAAATGGCAAGTGAAATATATGAACAAACAGAAACATGGGAAAAATATGTAGATGTTAACTATTTGATAGGAAACAACTTTTTCGATAATCATAGGTATCTTGAAGCAATAGATCATTTGAATAAACTACTTGAAAAATGGCAAGAATTATCATTTGGAAATGATGAATCACTGGCTGATATTTATTATTTATCTGGGTGGTCTTATTATGTTTTAGGAAACTACAATGAAGCACTCAATTCATATAAATTATCGATGAATCTGAGGTCAAAAAAAAATCCTAAAATCGCAAAAAATTACAACGCTATAGCTATCATTTATACAATAAAATATGATTTTGACAACGCCATTTTTTATTACCAAAAAGCACTAGATTTTTATTTGAATTCGGATGACAACCCCAGTTTCATGATAGCTAAGATTTACAACAATATGGCTGCCATGTATAGCTATATGGGCAATTATGACAAAGCCATTCAGTATAACGAACAGGTAACCAGGATACGGGAATTCATGGCTGATGAAAAGGGATTAATTACAAGTTACAACAATATTGGGTTGGTGTATTACAATATGAAAAAACTTGAAAATAGTTATTATTATTACAAGAAGGCTCTGGATTTGAGTATTATGCATTTTGGTGAAAATAGTATTGAAGCGGCTACGGTATATGATAATATGGGTTTGATTAAAAATTTTGAAGGCAATTATGAAGAAGCTATTGTTTATCATAAGAAAGTATTAGAAATAAGACTAGAGATATTAGACACACTTCATAAAGATGTGGGATACAGTTATAATAATATTG
>JAMOMJ010000069.1 GCA_027067135.1 Cyclobacteriaceae bacterium | reverse complement strand
TACGCTGGAATTTGCTCATAATCCCAGCCCTTTTTGACCTTGCAAGTATGCAAGTTGATTAGCTGCGGATTTTAGGACAAAGCTTATTTGGCCCATACAGCAGCGAGTGGGGCACGCCCCAAATGGCTACTACCTTGCCCCCAAAAGAATTTGTGTGCAATACCGAAACCCTGCCTGTACCCCCAACCAACCGTATTCCTTTGCAATTTTTATGGCTCTACGATAAAGTACAAGTAGGCCATTTTGAAATGGAAGTACTAAAAGTTAGAGGGAGCAACGGCCTCTTTAGCGGCCTGGGCAGTATGTATAACCCTCAATGGGGCATTACCTTTAAAGTGTATTTTGAAAACATAGCCATAAACGAGCTCTATGAGCTAACCGATGGCACCGTGCATGTAGAAACCATTGGCGCCCAAGCCTATATAGATAGCTTTGAGGATGACTTAGATGTCCAAGATTCCATTCCTACAGATGATGAAACTCCTGAAGATACCGATACAGGCATCGACATACCCCAGGATACCATTACCATAGATGGCGTAATAGACAGCGTATTTGTAGATGCCACAACAGGAGCTATTGTAGTACTTACCGATGATGGAGAAGAAATTAGAATAGACGAAGAAGACCTTGAAAGCGAAGACGGCAGCGTGCTGCTAACCGATAGCCAAGGCAATAGCTGGGTGGTGGATAAGGATGGGAATGCGAGTAAAAACCCTACTGTAGGAACAGAAACAGGTTCAGGAAGTGTATCTGCAGATGAAACTTACCCATTTAGAAAATTTGTAATAGTTGGATACTATTCTCAAGGATATATGCCAGAGTGGTTTCATTGCAGAAACGAACCTCTTAGTACTTCTTTAAAAGAAGAGCTTGAACGGAAACTCTTTAATAATTATGGAAAAAGTACATCAATGACCTTTAGCGAATTGAGTTTTGATACAGATTGCGAAGTAAAATTTGATCCTGCATTTACCATATCAGCGAAGCTCCTTTATAAGAGTGCTGAAAATAAAAATTTAAAATTTATTACATGGGATAATGAATTTGATTTGAATATTGAACGGTGTTGAAATTTTATCTTTACAGAATTTAGAAGGGCATTTAAATACAGGAAGTAACGTACTCGAACTAAAAACTAAAGCAAAGTCACAATCCACATACCAAAATACAGCTACTCTTACCATCAATTATGCCACAACAGACCTTTCACAATTTAGGATAAGGGTTTACAGAGATGAGAAAGTAAAGCTATATAAAAATCATCAAACGATAGGAGATGTGGATGAAGGAGAAAAAATATTAAGTATTGATGAAACTATAAAACTCGAACTTTTGCAACGAAACGAACAAGAAGGATGGAGAGTGGTTAATCAACCAGTTTGGGAAATAAGAGATAACAAATACAATGAATCTATATTTGAACTGCAATTGAAAGAATTGATGAGTCAAGTAACAGTCATTAAAAGTAACTTAATGGGTGAAGAGTTACGTATTAATTTAGATATTGAAAGACAGGAAGAAGAAATTAAACTTCCTGATAACAATTTTGCAAATATTAATGTATCTGCTTTGATAAGTTTATCAAATTCCAAACGAAATAAACGTAAACAAAAATATGCAAAGGCGTTAGAAACGATTAAAATAGAGAGCGCGAATTTGTATAACAGGTTTTCAAATAGCATTCCCTCGTTACAAGTGTATATAGTTCCATCATGATAAAATACCTACGGTAGGTGCTGGTAAACGTCTTAATGGATTGGCAAATGCCCAAATTCTACCAGCACCTGAAACTTACGAATTACTAGATATTCAATACATCGCATCCGACCTTGATGGAAATGTCATTAAAAATACAGCAAAATTGGTGAGAAAGTTAAGCGATGGTCAAAAGAATCAAATCCGCATAGCCTCTGAAAAACAAAAAATGACAGAACTATTTGAGGAATTGTATAAACGCATAAAAATGGATAACCCAGCAATGGCTGAAGAACTTAAAGATAAAACATTGGCTGGTAATTACGATGAAACGTTTATCCAACATATTCGATATGAAGTTAAGCCTGATGAAGCTAATGATTATATAACAGTTGGAGCTGATCAAATGGAAGTTTATCTAAATGATAATGCTGTAGGCACAGACCAAAGTTTAATGACAAGAACACTGGCACATGAATTGAAGCATTTGGAATATGCTTTTCTGCACCCATATATAAAATTAAAATGGATGATTCTGAGGAATAAAAACCCAAATAAATTAGATTACGAATTAGGAGATGAGTTAGGTCTTAATGGACATTGTAGTGCTGGTGCAGGCCATGAAATGTATAACCCGGAAAACGAGGAAGTGTGTGATGAAGAAAAAAAATATTAAGATGAAAGATATACTATTAATTATTACCTGTTTGTTTTTTATGAAATCTTATGCACAGGTTGTGGATAAATCTACCGACCCCCGGTTTGGTTCAATATCGCCCGAAATAGAAACAAAAATTAAAGAGAAAGTTGAATGGGAAATATTGTGGTACAGGGCAGAGTTATGTCAAGAGGTAGATTTTGAGAAGTTTGTAATTCGTAGTTATGAAAATAAGATTATTACAACTAGATACGACCCCAAATCGGTATTTTTAAAAGATTCGTTGCCCAAAGGACAGTCCTCCAATGAATATAAAATGGTGTTGGAAGTAGTAAGATGGCCAGAAAGCAGCCCAAAATTAAACACATATTTGGTAAAGAAATATGGCATGAGGTTTACAAATGGTATAGACACGTTGATTGTTGATATTTGCAACAAGTATTTCAAAAATGATGAAAGATATATAGTTTATTATAAAGAAGGTAGTGGCCCTCAAATGATAAGCGGCAACACTTTTTTGGACATATCTTACCCTTTTTGCAATATATCTAGGAGCATACGCATAAATGATGCAAAAAGATTGGCTTATTTTAAACTTGGGAAATATGATACATCAATTCCCTATCGTTTTCCTATTAAATCTTACGATACAGAAAAGTATTTTCAGTTTAAAGTAGACAAATCTTCATTTAGTCCCAAATCTGTAATAGTGCGTGTACCGAAATCAGACCCTTACAATACACTAGAAGTGTTTTATTACACCAATGACACCACTATTACCAAAGGAGACATTTATGGTCTGTACGAAGTAAAATACAACTTGCATACCAAACCAAAGAATTTTGAACAAACCTTGCCAGTAATTACAAAAAAAACACGAGCCTATCTAAACTATAAAATTAAGAATGAGGACAAAAAATGGGAGGATGTTGCCTATTATATAGACCTACCTTCTTTTATCGAGGAAAAGGAGATTGAGATAAAAGGAAAAATTGATACCGTTTATTTTGATGATGGGGAGCCACTTATCATTATAATTGATGATAAGGGCGGAAAGACAGAATTCGTTAATGAAGAATCTGTACGTTACTTGATTAAAGGAAAGGGGAAACTTCAGGTGATTGTAACAGGTGAAGGTGAAATTATATATAAGAAAAAGAAAAATGAGTAACTAACCCTAGGTTCGTGTCCTCATAAAACAACTAGAACAAAACCAAATACATATTAAAATTGCCTTATTACATAAACCATATTAACCATATTAACCTTATAACCTTCCATTTACAATGGTTTATAACCTTTAAGGTATTTTTTAACCTGCCTGCCGTAGCTTTTCAATCAACGAAGCTTTTTACCCCTGCTCAGAGTCACTCGCAGAGGACTCTGAGCAGGGGTAAAAAGCTCTAGAGTGTGGCTTGGCTGAAAATAAGCGGATTCAGCCTGTCAGATGGGGCGTAGAAAGTTTAAAATGGCTCAAAAGAAAATCTATGGGGGCTAGGTAAATATTAAAGATACTCTGTACAGGAAAAAGGAGAGGTCTCTAATTCCCCTGAAGGTAACCCTAAAGGCTTTAATTTTACCATTAAAGTTTTCGG
>JAMOMJ010000068.1 GCA_027067135.1 Cyclobacteriaceae bacterium | reverse complement strand
TGCCCGACTCAACCCACGCCACCAACCAACGACGTAGCGTTCGCTCGTTTACCGCATCGGCAACCAGCGAAGAAATATCAGGCAGGCTCAAGGGAGTAGAAGCCTGCTTGATCTGACTTAATACGGAGAGTTTTTGTGATTTATCGGACATTATAGGCTTTAAATTTTATTATACGGACATTATTGTACCATAATGTCCGTATAATGTATGGGCTTGATTATGGGATGGAGATTCTTACATGGAAAAATGAGAGGGGGACTAATCAGTGCTTCCTTAACAAACTATTCTATGCCTGTTCTACATTGAATTGAACAGATACGGATATAATCGAAAGGCTTTACGGGCATTATTTTAGTTTAATGTCCGTATTATTAAAGAAAATAGAAGCTAATCGATGAATTTAGCATCATTTTGATGCGTTTTTTAAGAAAATAGCTTTAAAAACGCCATATTTAACAGATCACCCCCCCTGTTTTTCGATGATTTGTACGAGAATTTCATAATAAAACACTCAAAACCACGTACAAATCATCGAAAAAGAGGGGGGGTGGTTATATTAAAAACAATGAAATAAGTGAAAAGTAGCTTCGATAGAGCGACTCATGACTTTGCGTTTGGTGGACTATAGTGGGTGGTGATATGCGTTAGAGTTAATCGACTTGTTTTTAAAGTAAATGATTTACACGAGCCTTAATTATTCATGGCATAAAATATAAGCATTAATAATGTAGAATATAAAAAAATTGAAGGTTTAAATGAGTTAATAGAATGGAAAAATGGGTTATTGGAATAGTTCTTTTATTGTCATTTTTATGGGTGCTTAAAATATACTTTAGTTATAGAAAAGTAGCTGTTCGGACCGAAGGATATAATCAAAGATTAGCTGTAATATTGTTGCTCTTTGCATCTATGGCATTTATAGGTATTAGTTCAATTTCTGATACTTTAACGAAATATATTTTTTCATCTTTAGGTATACAAATATCAGAACAATCCCCTTTAATTGCACTTGCAGTATTTTTCATATTAGCTACTGCAACAGTGTTGATAATGAAACAAGCACCAAACATTACAAATATTACTACTCTAAACCTGAACTCACCCATTGAACGATCTGCAACAAATAAATCCCCTGAGAGTCTACTTAAAACAGGTAACGGGCTACCACGTACAAATAATTCGAAGCTATTTGGACGGACAAAAGAGTTATCAAAACTTACACGGGCGTGGAATAACAACAAAATAAATATAGTAGTAATAAAGGCAATGGGAGGTGTAGGTAAAACAGCTTTATTGAATGAGTGGTTGGACGGTTTTAACGATAGTAATGATTACTATGGAGCAAAAAAAATCCACGTGTATTCATTTTATTCTCAAGGCTCTGTCGGGGGTGAACAAGCTTCTGCTGATGAGTTTTTTGAAGAAGCTTTATCTGATTTCGGGTACAAAGGTGATAATAATATTTCGGCTCGAAGTAAAGGTCTTGAGTTGGCAAAACTAGTCAGCCAAAACAAGGCGCTATTAGTGTTAGATGGCTTAGAGCCGTTACAATATCCAGTTGATATTCTTAATGGTGAGGTAATAGATAAGGGTTTAGGCACATTGTTAATACAATTAGCAGATAGTAATAAGGGCTTATGTATCGTTTCATCAAGACGGGATGTGGTGGAAATTAAAGATAAGCCCCTAGTAATATCAAATCACCTAGATAGATTAGAAACAAAAGATGGGGCTAAATTGCTAACTTTTATCGGTGTGCGCGGTAAACAGTCTGAACTAGAGAGGGCTGTAGATGAAATGGAAGGTCATGCACTTGCACTTAATTTACTAGGAAGTTTTGTAGTAAATGCCTATGACGGAGATATACGCCAAAGAGATAAAATACCCTCTATCTATAATGACCCTTTAAATGGTGGGCACGCAAAAAATGTGATGCTCGCTTATGAAAACCATTTGAAAAATACACAAGAGCTACATGTTTTATATCTATTGGCTTTATTTAGCCGTCCACCTACAAAAGATGCATTTGAAATTTTATCAAAAAAATTAGTAGGTAATACTCAGAGTAAGATAGGAGAACTATTTAAAAGACAAGATAAGCAACGTTTAAAATTCACTAAAAAATATCAAGAATTACCTGATGTTGAAAAAGGATATGTTTTTAATAATCTACGAAAAAACTATTTACTTAATAGTGAAGATTTAAGTCTTCATCCTTTAGTAAGTGAGTATTTTGAAGAGAGGCTTAAACAAAAATATTTCGAAGTGTGGCAGCAGTCTCATCGTCAGCTGTACCGATACTATAAAAATATACCAGAAGATGATAAGCCAAAGACACTAGGTGAACTTGAGCCATTATTTGAAGCTGTGATACATGGTTGTGCAGCAGGTTTATATAATGAAGCAAACTATGAGGTTTATCAGTTAAGAATACAGAACGAATATGAAAATCATCTTTCAAGTAAATTAGGTGCATATGGTATTGAGTTAACAATACTATCAAGTTTTTTTAAAAGACACTGGGATGAACCTGTCGAAGAACTAGATGATGCTTTTAAAGCTGATATTTTAAATGGGGCGGGGGTTTGTTTAAGAGCATTAGGTCGTTATCAAGAAGCAGAGCTTCCGATCAAAGTTGTACTGAATTGGAGTGAAAAACAAGAGTTTTGGGATCGTGCGTCAGGGAACTCTGGATCTCTTAGTACCCTACAATTAATTCAAGGAAATATTTCAGATGCTCTAGAAACAGCCAAGCGGAGTTTAGAATTTGCGGAAAAAATAATTGATAAAGATAAATGTTTACAGCGCAGATTACTTTCGCATACAACAATGGCTCATACATATCACCAATTGGGTGATATGTTATCTGCTAAATCACATTTTTTAATCGCCGAAGGCTTACAGAAAAAAATGCAACCAGATCATCCACAGCTTTATTCCTCGTGGGGCTTTAACTATTGTAATTTATTGATTTCAGAAGGTCAGTGGGAGGAGGTTCGACGAAGAGCAAAACAAAATTTAGAGTGGTGGTCTAATGATTTTAAAAATGGGGATTTATTTGTATTGGCGCTTGATCCTCTTTCTCATAGCCGAGCGACTTTAATGTTTATTATTTCAAAAATTTTAAAAAACTGTAGCTACAAGAATGTATTAAAGATAAAAGCAAATGATATACCTACAGATTCCTTGGTTTTAGTGTTAGGAAAATTTGGTCTATCTATCCCTGAAGGTAGTAAACCATTAATGAAACTTACTTTAGATGGTTTTAATAGAACAGTGGATGGATTACATAGTGCGGGCGCAGAGGAATTTATCATTCAAGGGCTGTTGGCTAGAGCTAAGTATTATCGATATTGTTTGTCTTTTAACTATCAAGAGGATTTTGATGCTTTTGAGGAGGCTAAGAAAGATTTGAAAGAGTCTTATAATATTACTCAGTTCGGTGAAATGAAGCTTTTTTTGATAGATTATCATCTTGAGTCAGCAAGTTTAGCTTTGACGGTGAGTAAATCTGTTTTTGATAAAACTGCATTTGCTCATACACAAATAGCTAAACAGCTCGTTGAGGAAACCGGCTATAATCGGAGAACCCCAGAATTAGAATATTTAGAATTGCACATCACTGAATTATCTATGCAAGCTACGTAGCTCTCACTTACTAGTTTGATTATTCTTTAAACCGAAACTTAGCGCGGTAGGTTGGATAAGCGAAGCGTCATCCGACAATTTCATTAATGACCACTGTCTTGTCGTATGGCACCCACAAACCTGTAGAAGCTAAGAGAATTTTTCAAACTACGATGAATGCAATTCCTGAGAAATTTTCTCTGATAAATATATCTTTAACAGGGATTGGTAAGGTACATCTCGTTTATTTGCCAATAACTTTAGTTCTTCAATCATGCTCTCGGGTAATCTAAGAGATATTTTCTTAGTAGAAGGTTTAAGGTTAGGGAGTATCACATTTTTAGATTTTTCCCAATCGATATACTCTGT
>JAMOMJ010000067.1 GCA_027067135.1 Cyclobacteriaceae bacterium | reverse complement strand
CGAATGCATGCAGGTGAATTTAAAATAGAACAAGTAAAAACACCGAATGGCACTCCTTACCTGCTTATGAATTTACCTTATTATCTAACAACAGTTTTGCCCCAATACTTAAAATACTTTGTTGAGGGTTATGAGCTATAATAATTCAATTGATAAGTATAAGGTCTCAAATTCAGGCCAAGTTCACCCCTCATAATCGGTAAGCTCCAGCAAGTCTTCTATAAAATTAGAAAGGCTTGTTTGCAACTCAGGGTCTGAGGTATCCTTTTGTGCTAATGCTTTGCGAGCCATTGGCAAAGCTTTTTTGTACTCACTAAAATGGTAATAGACCATGGCCTCGGCAAAATAAGTAAACCAAGTAGTATCGTTGAGCTCCCTACTCCGTTGTACCCAGTCCAAGGCTTTAGATTTTACTCCAAATGCTTCATCTTCCTCATAATAAGCCTCAGCAAAATACATGGCATTGGAGGCTAACTCCTCCTCATCATCCCAATAATAGGTATGGCATTGGGTATTTAATAATTCGGCATACTTGGCAATGTCCTCTGTGTGTTGGTAGTATAATAAATCGTTTACAAGGTTATAAAAAGCTGCTGGCCGCTCTAATTCATCAACGGCTTTAAGATAGGTAATTTCAAACTTTTTTAGCTGGCTCAAAATGGCAAGGCTCTCCTGCGAAGCAGCATCTTTTAACATAAAATTCATTAAGGTATAGCTTAAGGTGTCGTAGCCAGTTAATGATGAATAATAGGTAGGATTATTATACACATAGGTTATTATATCTGAGTTATAATCGGTTATATATTTTATAATTTGCCACGATTCTGCCGTTTTTAGTGTGGGTTTATCTAATTTTTGCAAATAGCCTAGTGCTATGTCATTGGCTTTTTGGGCTTGGCTTTCGCTTACATAATTTAAGTAATTACCAATGTTGTAATAATCGTTGGGGCTGGCTTTGTAAGCTAAAAATGCTTTTTGATAATTGGCGGCTTTTTTACCAAAATTTATAAGCTCCATTGGTTCTAATACCCCCACTTGTGATACCATTTGATTGCCTTTGGCATCAAAAAATACCAAGGTTGGATAGGCTTCTAAGTTAATGCTCTCTACCAAGGCAAGTTCTTCTTTTTCGGCATCTATACGTAAGCTTATAAAGTTGGCATTAAAATAGGCTCCAACTTCTGTATTGGTAAATACATCGTCTTCCATGTATTTGCAAGGGCCACACCAAGTAGCATAAAAATCGATGAAAATAGATTTATTTTCTGCTTGAGCCTTTTCTTGGGCTTGCTGCCAGGTTAGTGAGTGAAACTTTATGCCCAGCTCTGTGGTGTTTGCAATTGCCATAGAATTAGTTGTGTACAGCATAACTAAGGCGAGCAATGTAAGTATATGTTTCATAGTTTTTTAATTTAATAGGTGCTGTAAAAAATAATTAGGGCTTAAGTGAGGCACTCAGCCAGCTTAATTCTTCAAGTAAAACTGCGCTACCACTAACATGCGTCATTACGATAATTTCTAGCTTCAAAAATTTGTAGCAATCCGTATAGTTTAATGAGAATGCCACAAAAATCACATCCAATTCTAAGCTTTGTAAGTTTAAGTTAAGTTTTTTCGCATTGACGATTCTTTTTTTGCAATATTTACCATAACGTCATTTTCCTTCACTGATTTTTGAAAGATATGCCGCTTTCAGAATGACATTTACGTTGGACATTTTTAAAATTGTTAATAATCAGGACAATCATAATAATACGAAAAATAGGTTGTTTTATGAATTACGTAATTTTTGCGTGAATAATCTGCTATCAACTCTCGCCTTTCTTCTTCAATTTTAGCCCTTGTTTCTTCAGTACTAAATTGTGTATTATCTCCTGCGTAGAACTTGCAGGGGTATTTTGTGTAACTTTTATACTCAGATAATAAATAATCTACATATTGGCTTTCCATATTGCCAGGCAAATTTCCACTAGAGAAATCATAGTAGTTGTCAAACTCTTTACAACTTACAGCTATTGCCGGGCCAATAAAAAAGTGTAGTTTATCACAACTAGACCACCCATAGGCAAACATATAATAAGTTTCTGCTGTTGTATTTTCGACACAAGGCACTTCGGCAACAGGTGCGCTTTTATTGCCCATAAAGGCAAGGCTGAGGATAATTAGTGTGAGTATTTTCATTGTTTTAGGGGTTTAGTTTAATTGTTTATTTTAATAATTACGAGGTTGCTTCGATTGTGCCAACCTACCATTAACGTCATTGCGAGATTTTTTAGCTTCAAAAATTTGTGGCAATCCATATATCTTGATAAGAATGCCGTAAACCTCAGGATAGAACTCCGCATTAACAGATTGCTTCGTGCCTCGCAATGACGGTTATTTGTGGAGTTATTCATTACAAGTTACTTTATAAGGTGTAGTTACTTCTTCAATATGTTTACCGGGCATAGCTAGGCTGCGGCCTTCTAAAAAGCGAGTAATCAGTCGTTTTACCCTGCCTGAGGTAAGAATAAAAGCATGGGTTTTATCATCTACCCAAGGGGCTTGTTTTACCATTATAGTTCTAAGGGTGCCGGCATATACCGTTGAACTTACGTGGGGCACAATTTTATCGCCATGTATATTGGTATTGGCAGGGTTACCAAAGTTTACTTCATTTATCCATTGTTCGCTATCGGCAACATCCACTTTTTGCATGGTATCATAGCCATCTTTAATAATGACCAATATATTGTCTTTTTCGGCTTGGGTAAGCTTAGATAACCACCCTGTATGGATAGCATCATTTGCTGTTTTAGCCGCTTTTAGTAGTTTGGTAAATTTGGCTTTTCCATCTACCACTCCGTAAGACTGCTGCCAGTCTTTGTAATTATAAAAATCAATTGGTTTTTTATTTTTCTGTGCTGCACATTTATAATTAGGCAGCAACTCGAAACTACCTGGGAAAGTGCGTACTATTTTGCGGGTTTCTTCTTTGCTCCACCACATGCCTTGCCCACAAAGCATGGCTTGCACCATTTCTAACGAGCCCAAAAATGGTGGAGCAACAAATATGGCTTTGTTAATGCAGCCAAAACCTTGGTCGTTTATATAATGGCGCAGCACGTGGTTGCCTTGGCTATGTATAATTATATCTACCTTTTTTATTTCTTCAATTTTAACTTTTGGGTTGGTGTTGTCTTTTTTAGCAGCAATAGATTTTTTCTTTAGCATATCAATAAACTGGTGCAGTTTTTTACCTGTTTGCTTATTGGGCATACGCCAATCGTAATTAAACAAATACACGGGCTTATCTATTTTATTATGTAAACGCCTAATTATACCACCATACACTAGCCACTCTAAACTGCCCGGGGCTATTAGCGTATCTATTTTACTATCGAAATAACCCGTGCCATAGTTTTGCGTAAGGTGCAGGTTTTCGATGGGGTTTACATTATACCGTTTATCGCGCCAAAGTATGTCGTGGCCAAAAGTGTTTTGGTCTTCGAGCTGGGTGCCGGTAGCACCGGGTATGAAAATGATGGCTTGCGAGAGCATGGGGTTGTGGATTGTTAATGTGGTTATTTGTTTCAACCTAGGCTATCCCGATGGATATCGGGACGGTTGATCAAATTGGTTAATGGTTATTTAGTTAATGGTTAGTAGTTTAAGACATAAGCAAGATGCTTATAGCAGTTTTACAAATTAAAACTTTTCTTTTACCACTTTGGCACCTTTAAGTTTTGCTAGGTGACGCATTGCTTTAGCAAAACGATCGCTCAACCCATCTTCATCAAAACTAAAAAGTAATTCTTTTATTTTTGATGAAGATTCTCTAGTCTCTCTACTTTCTACAGCATAACTACCACTTTCGGATGCTATATATTTATTAGGGATACTTCCTAACATGGAAGAGTAATTTTTGCCTTCTGGATTAATGTTGTAAATGTTAATTTTTAATGTCATTACTCCTCTAAATGAACGCTCACCTTCTTTACACTCCCACTTTTCGCGAATTCT
>JAMOMJ010000066.1 GCA_027067135.1 Cyclobacteriaceae bacterium | reverse complement strand
CCAGTTAAAACTGGCAGGTTTTAACTGCCAGAATAATTTTATTCGTCAAATCAAGATTTAGTGGGAAATTTAGTTTCTATATCGGGATTTGGGTATATCAAAAATACGCTTTATTAATTCGTGCAGATTATGAAGAGTTGTTAATTGCTTCTTTTTACACACTTTTCTAAGATACAAGGTTTGGTTCTATCAAACAAGCAGTGTTTCAGATGCCACAATTTTCAATCAGTTCTAAATTGTTTGGTGGAATCAAACTTACAGGGCTCTTCTTTGACGGATGTAACCAATTCAACAAAAAGCAAATGCACGAAAACGGTTTGGTCTATTTGCCGATTGGAACAAAGCAAAAACTCAAAAATCGTATATCCAGTTAATCCTTTCCCATTAAACTATCTGTTTTTTGCTAAAGTTATTGTTGCTGCCTTTTTCCCTAATTTCCCTTTCTTTCTATCTAAATCTGAATAATATACCACATCCACAAATTCATTTTTTACAAAACCTGTTATTAAACTAGCATGGATAAAAATATCATCTACAAAACCAAAACCCTTATCAGTTACCCTTAGTTCACCTTGTATAGTGCCGACACCATTTAATGTGACGGGTTCACAAATAACAGCTGAAATAACATCTCCATTTTCATTATTCGCAGGTACTACCAGTTGCAAAAAATCACCAACTTTAGGTTTTTTACCCTTAACTAAAAATAATGGAGTAGGTGAAATGTTGTTAGGCCCAAAATAAACATTACAACCTTTTCCTGACTGATGAAGTGCCACAACAAGACCTGTTTTACTAACTGTTTCACCGTGTAAATATTGGCTCGCATTTGCAGAGGATTCTTTTAAATAGCTTGGCAACTGTTTAATATCAACATTTATATCATACCAAGGCTGCATTGTCAGTGTTTGTAATTTTTCTTTTATCTTCCATCCATTACTTTCATAGCAAGCAATGGACCGCTTTACACACATAGAAGCTTCTCGATTTAAACCTTTAGAAGAAAGCAATAAAGCCAAACTTTTTAGAGCTGGCAATGCAAAACTGTCCTCGTGAGCACAATTAATCGCCTGAGAAAAAAGGCAGATAGCAGCTTGCTCATCATTTGTTCTATATGTTGCAGCTAGTGCTCCCCATGCCCAAGCTTCTCGCTGTTTCTTTTTAAGAATAGGAATGACCAATTTTCTAGCTTTGTCATATTGATTTGCTAATACGAAACATTTGGCTTGGTCGTAATCTAACCAAATCTTATGCTGAGTATCTTTACATGAACTTCTTACTGCATCCATGAAAGATAAAATCATCTCTAGTTCAGCCTGAGTTCGCTGCTTGTTACCAATCCAATATTGAGCGAGCTTTCTTGCATAAGTAAGTATTAAACTTGGCACTTCGCCTTTCTCTGTTTTAAAAGGCTCTTTTGCCTCATCATCAAATAAGTCTAATTGCAGCTTTAGTACAAGATTTATAATTTGTGGGAAATATTCAGTGTTTTGACGAAATAAAAAAAGTAATCTAGGATATTCAAATCCACCAACAGGAAGATCAAGCCATATTATCCAATCTAAATATAGGCCTATCTTTTCAGCTTCATGTTGTTGAGGATAAAAATTTTTATTTGACTTTCCTCGCTCTATTATAGGGTTTTGAATGATTTTCAAACAATCATAACAAACCCAAAAGAAGGCTCCTTTCAAGTAATTATCTTGTGGGTTTTTCTGTACTTCTTCTACACCTATAGTCCAAGCCTCATCTGGTTTTCCAGACTTTCTCAATCGAGTAAGTTTTTGATGAAGCCTTTCATTATCAGCATCAGTAAATTGTTGTTCGTTGTTACTCATATAATCATCCTTGCGGAAGAATATTTGCTACTTCATCTATTAATAAATCAGAAGTACTTAAACTCGGCTTTGGCTCCGCTTTATTAACTTGCTTTTTTTTGTTGTAATAGATATCAAAAACAGCCACTTCATTATTCTTCATAAAGCTATATCGTTGACAGTACTGACTCTGTTCTAAGTCATAAATTTGAATATCATGAGTTCTCAACATTTTTAGCAATTCATCATGAAATTCTTTTAAAAATGGTTCATTTATAGTAAATGAGCCCTCTGGATCTGGTTTAGAAGGTAAAATAGGAGCCCCTTTTAAAGGCTCTAGTAAGGTGAGTAAAAAAGCAGATAAGTCTGAAGGCGCTTGAGCTAACAAATTACTTACCTTGTTTTTTGCATTGTAGAATATATTTATTCTAACTTCAGAATTTTCAACTTCAAATATATAGGATTGCTGATAATTTTGATGCAAAATATTCAATACAGAGATACCATGAGGCTCCACAATACCTTGTATTGTTTTCAGTAGATTATTTAAGAATGGTGAGTACAAAGTTCCAAAGTCTTCATTTTTTACAATGTTTTGGTTGGGGGCCTCATTAGTTGTTGGATCATTCTTTACTTTTTGTATACTGCTTGTTTCCCGTCTCCCAACCACTTCAATCCCTGAACTCAAACGCAAATGAGGTTCATCCATTAGGTATAAGTTTTTAGATGTTCGAGTAATGGCCGTATAAAGCCATCTAAAGTAATCAGCACACAATTGGTTTTGGTGTGTTTTACATTTAACAAATACGTTATTCCATTCACTACCTTGGGCTTTGTGACAGGTAATGGCATAGCCAAATTTAAGCCTTAATGCATTAAAATATGGATCAGACATCAACGTATCTGTAAACTCTTTTGTTTTGGGCTTTAAACGAGGGTGTCGAATACAAAAGTCAACATAGAGTGCTTTATTTTCTACAGAACTTAAAGACGGTTCTTTAGAATAAAGTAAGTTTTCAACTATTTTCGCATCAAAAAATTTAACATCTCCCTCTAAGTTTCGAAAAGCCAAAGTCACATCTAGAAAGTTTAACGTTATTTCTTCTTTGATTAGTTTATTATTTTCTGGTGATTTAATTTTTAACGGTATAAGTCTTTTTTCTGTTTCGCTTATCACTCTTCTAACCTGACCGAAATCACCATTTGAAATAAAAAAACCATGAGCATCGCTATTCGTTACCGCCATAACTTTATCTCTTGGGGTGATTTTTTCATGCCCTGGAAAAAATACAGACCTAACAGAATAATTATAATCAGCAACATCTGCATTCGAATGAGCAATAATGATTGATTCTGCATTAATTTTATGATTACAACTTTCCATATACTTATCAATTAAATCGGCATATTCAACATGCACAACGTCACTGTAAGAAAGATCAATATCCAGCTTATTAAAAACATTATCATGCAAGGCGTGTCTCATCATTTGAGCATTATACATTACACCACTATCGGATTTTTGCCTAACCACCTCTGTTAATTCATAAGCTGATGTTCTTAGATGATAATTGTTAGACAGGTAATTAGTATCAAGTGCAGGTGAATTTTTCATTCCTATGGGTGGTAACTGAGCATCATCGCCGATAAAAATCACTTTTTTGGAATGGTCATTATGATCAAGGTTTATGTATCTCAAAAAATCTTTCAGTAAATGTCCACTACCAAATCTAAAGAACTCTGCTTCGTTATAAATATCAGACACCATAGACGCCTCATCTACAATGTAAACAGTATCCACACTGTCTTCATTAACTGCTAACTTTGAGTAAAACTTATATGTTTGAGTCCCATCGATATCCTCAGTTCTGTAATCACCTATCTTATCAAAAGAATAGATGGTTTTATGCAATGTATAGGCTTCACTTTTGGTTTTATTGGCTATCACTTTTGCAGCTTTTCCAGTAGGTGCAGCCAAGACGTAATTTCGTTTAATAGCCTTAAAGTATTCAGTCAGCCCTTTAGTAATAAAAGTTTTACCCGTTCCAGCATAGCCTTTTAGTAAAAATACATTACTTTGATTATGAGATTTATTTAAAAACTCATCCAATGATTTAACCAACTCTGCTTGTCCAGAGGTTAAGTCATACTCTGCAAACACGTCATCCATTTTTGTTCGGCGGTAAGTTTCA
>JAMOMJ010000065.1 GCA_027067135.1 Cyclobacteriaceae bacterium | reverse complement strand
CAATTTACCAATAGTTGGTAAAATCGCTTTGAAATAGAAATTATAAATTTGCTTAATAGGAAACCTGCTTGGTTTAGAAAACTCAATAATTACCACGTGCCCACCTGGTTTCATTACTCTAAACATCTCTGATAATCCTAGTTTTAAGTTTTCGTAGTTACGTACACCAAAAGCAACGGTAACGGCATCAAAAAAATTGTCTTTAAAGACCAAATTTTCAGAATCTCCCAACTGCATTTCAATTACATCTTCTAGTTTCTTTGCTTTTATTTTTTTTCTACCCACTTCTAACATCCCTTCCGAAATATCAACGCCATAAATCTTGGTAGGTTTCAATCGGGATGATTCTATCGCAAAATCGCCTGTGCCTGTGGCAATATCCAATATTATTTTAGGTCCAAAAGGCTTAAGCATTCTCACTGCTTTTTTTCGCCATAAAATATCAATACCCATGCTAAGTACATGGTTTAGCAAATCGTAGCGCTTACTAATGTTGTTAAACATTTGGGCAACTTGCTCTTTTTTACCTTGGTCTTTTTCTTTATAGGGAACTACCTCCATTGAAGCTTATTGATTTAGCGCCCAAAATTGACACAAAGTTTTAGGATTAAAAAGAAACGCCTCCTTATTTAACGAATCTAAATTCTACTCGCCTGTTCAGCTCCCGACCTTCTTTTTCCTGGTCGTTTGTGGCTAAAGGCTTATCAGACCCAAACCCTTTAATGCTTATTCTGCCAGCATCTATCCCGGCTTTTACCATGGCGGTTTTTACTCTTTGGGCTCTATTAATAGAAAGTGATTTATTATACTTCTCCATCCCAACAAAATCGGAGTGCCCGTAAAGCTCAAGCATTATTGAAGCATTTTGTTTCATAAGCCCAACTGCTTGTTCAATATAAGGTAAGTCCTCTTTATGATAATAGCTGCTTCCAAAATCGAAATAAACATTTCTCACCTTATCTCCTGAAACCTTTCGAACTACACGTTCTGGAATTTCAACAATAGGAGCAGTTTCTTTTGCCTTTACCATTACAACTGATTGACTAAAACTAATAGGTTCATTGCCTGCTGCAGGATAATTAATTGTAATCAACTGTGATTCATAACCAGATTGAGAAACACTCAACGCATATTCTTTACTTTTTCCTTCGGTTGATGAAAATTCATAAACACCCATAGAGGTTTTATTAGCACCTAAACCTCCTGTGCCTAACACACCACGTAAGCTAACTACAGCATCCATTATTCCATCTGGCCCGGTGATGGTCACAGTTAAAGTAACTGGAGCCAATACAACCTCAGCAACTACTTTCACTGGCTCGGCTTTAGGATCATCATGTTTCATTTCGTCTGGCACTTTAAGCATATACAGATCGGTAAAACCCAAGCCATCTTCTTTTACAGATGCATAATAGGCGCGTTTACCATCTTTTGAAGGTGTAAAATAAATATCATCATCAGGTGTATTAATAGGGTAGCCCATATTGGTGGGTGTGCTCCACACTTGGCTTGCACTATCATACTCAACTCGGTAAATATCATAGCCCCCCATTCCATTTCCTCCACGGCTACTGAAGTACATTGTTTTACCATCGAACCCAATAAAAGGACCATCTTCATCATAAGGGGTATTTATCGGAGCTCCAAGATTCGTAGCTTTTTGCCATGAGCCTTTGGCATTTCGTTGAGAAACCCAAATATCTATTCCTCCCTCACCACCTGGTTTATCACTGGCAAAAAACATAGTGTTGCCATCTGGCGATAAGGTTACAGATGTCTCTGAAAAATCTGTATTTATATGTCTATCCAAAGGTTCAGGATACGACCATTCTCCATTTTCATCGATCATAGAAACATAAATATCTCCATTATTTTCATCTTTATAAATATAAAGTTCTTTACCATCTTTGGATAAACCCACATTGGAATCGTGGTACATGGTATTTACTACATTGCCAATGTTATCTGGAAAATCCCATACTCCATTTACTTTTTTAGAGATAAAAATATCTTCAAACGGAATGTTATCTTCAGACACATCTTGATTCAAATTCTGCTGTTTTCTACGTGAGGTAAATATCATTATGTTTTCATCTGCATCTACCACTGGTGCATAATCGTAAAACGGAGAATTAATATCAGATCCTAAATTTACAATTTCAACATCCTCAGGAAATTCCATTAGTATTTTACCCTGCTCACATTCAAATATTTTTCTTTCCACTACCGAATTTTCCACCATATCATTTCCTAAATAATCTGGATTAGCCGCTAGTTTTTCTATATATCGATCATAGTATTGGGTGGCTTCATCAAACTTATACCCGTAATGAAGGCTTTGCCCAATTTTATACAATAAATCAAACGTGTATTCAGGATCCTTTTCATACACTTTCATAAAATACTGAGTAGCCTCTCCCTTAGTTACAGACTCTAAAAGAGATATACCTGACATATAATTTGCTCTTATATTATTAGGATCCATCAAAGCAGCCGTCATATAAATATCCTTTATATCTGCATAGGCTTTTGTCTCTCTATAAAGCTGATCTGCGAGTTCAACATATTCTTGAGCCGCATCTTCGTTTGATTGCTCTTGACCAAAGGATGGTAGCACAGCCATCACTAAAAATGAGGCGAATAAATACCTGATAACTTGTGTTTTAAATTGCATGCTTAAAGCAATAGGTTAGTTAGTAAAAATCTAAGATAATAAATTGATTCTAACATGTTGAATAATATGAGGTGTTTTTCTTACACATTATAAAACTATGGATATTCGAAGAATCCAATTAAACTTGCAGTCTCAAAGTAAATACCATGAAAATTAAGACGGCAGAGTTTGTAATTAGTAATACGGATGTACAAAAATGCCCGAATACCATCATCCCAGAATTTGCTTTTATTGGCCGTTCGAATGTTGGCAAATCTTCTTTAATTAATATGCTTACCAGCCGAAAAAAGTTGGCAAAAACATCGGGTAGACCAGGAAAAACGCAATTAATTAATCATTTTATTGTAAACAACGAATGGCATTTGGTTGATTTACCGGGCTACGGTTGGGCACGTGTAAGCAAAACAGATAGAGGTAAATTTGGTGACATTATAGCTAGCTATTTACTGGACAGGCAACCCTTGGTGTGTACGTTTATTTTAATTGATATCCGCCTAAAACCGCAACCCATAGATTTGGAATTTATTAATTGGATGGGAGAAAACAATTTGCCTTTTGTTCTCATTTTTACCAAAGCGGATAAAATCTCTAAGAATAAGGTAGAATCTCACCGGGCAGCTTTTAACCGAGTACTCAAAGCCGACTGGGCAGAATTACCAGTTTCGTTTATTACTTCTTCGTTAGCAAAACAAGGCCGAGAGGAAGTGTTAGATTATATTGAGGATGTGATGAATAGTTTGGAGTAAAACAAGACATAAGACAAGCTATCTTCATCTTATGTCTAACATTCTTGAGTCTTATTTTTTAGTTCCTGCGCTAAACAGTTTTTGCTTTTCGTCTTTGGTTAGGCTTTCGTACCCGTGCTGAGATATTTTATCTAAGATGGCATCAATTTCTTCTTGAGAAACATTGGCATTGGTAGTACCAAATGATTTTGATGAAGATGCTTTAGGTTTACTAGAAGTTTTTGCTGAGGCAGACTTTTTATAGGACACACGTACTTTGGGCTGTCTCACAAAAAAGCTTTTTATAAAAGCAATAAACCAATGAACAGGTTTTCCTAAATCTGTTCCGCTTTGTAACTGCTTAATAAAGATAAAGCCTAAAGCAGCACCACCTAAGTGAGCAAGGTTACCTCCGGCATTCGCTCCAGTGGTGTTAACCAGAGAAATAAACACATATACTATAGCAATGTATTTAATGCGCACAGGGCCAAAAAACATAAGGTGCATGCTATAATTTGGCATCAAGGTAGCTGCCCCAACAACTACAGCATACACTCCACCAGATGCCCCTAGCATCATGGATATATTTACATTATTTGTAAAAGGTGGAACCAGATTATACATTAGTAAGTAGAGTAATCCTCCAGCAATTCCGCCCAAAACATATAAACTTACCACTTTACCTCCACCCAAAAATTCCTTTATAATTAACCCAAACCAATACAAAAAAAGCATATTAAATATAATGTGCATAAACCCGCCATGCATAAAAAAGTAGGTAATTAAGGTCCAAGGCCTGGTAATAAATGTACTAAACGAAGCAGGAATTAAGAAGTAACTTTCAATTACTTCGTACACAGAAGTAGCTTGCAGAAAAAATAATATAACATGCAATAAACTGAATATAACAAACACAGCTACATTAATAAAAATAAGCTGCATCAATCCGTTATCAGGCAATTTAAAAGCATTTTTAAACTCCTCCATAATGCCAGATCCAAATCCTCCTCTTCCGTATGATGGTCTTCCGTATTGCATATTAATAGAAATTGTTTCTGTCCTTATCCCATAACTTAATCATGATAAATCCGAATATCATACCGGTAAGATGAGCCAAATGTGCTACTTGGTCTCCCGAACTATTTTTGAAAAGGGAGTAAACTGCGTATGCGCCAAATCCTAAAACCAAATATTTTGCTTTTATAGGTATCGGAAATGGGAAAATCATCATCTGTGTGTTAGGAAATAATAATCCAAATGCCATAAGAATAGCATAAATCGCACCTGAAGCCCCTAGCATCAATCCAGTAGATTTGTGTAAATATGAGTTCTTAATAATGCTCTTACTATCCTCTTTAACATTTTCCGAATCATTTGCAGAATAATAATCAATAAACCGTTCTTGCCTTGAAAATTCTTCCAAATCATATTTACTCAAATAAATATAAAAATCATCAGGGTTTGGGTTTGCAACATACTCCTGCATGGCTTTTTTCATGGGTATATTGCTGATATACTTTATACCAGCATATAATATACCCGCACCAATTCCTGTAACCATGTAAAATATCAAAAATCTTTTTGATCCCCAAAATTGTTCAAGAGTTGTACCTAAAAAATACAAACCCAGCATGTTCCCAAACAAATGCCAAAAACCGGCATGAGCAAACATGTAAGTAAAAAACTGGTATGGCATAAAGAATGGAGAAGCAATGCTCCATAAGCCAAGAAATCGACCGAGGTCTCCAATTCCTAAGAGTTGAGGTATATAATACGCTGCCACCGTAATGATGAGCAGATTTTTAACCATTGGTGTTAATCGTTGAAACATATTCTACTAAAAAAAGTCTTTAATTCGATTCAAATCTAATACAAAATAGGTCGAACGGCCATCGGGCGCAAAACTGGGCACTTCACATCCAAATAATTCATCAATCATTGCATTTATTTCTTCTTGCTGTAACACTTGCCCTGCTTTAATGCACGAACGTTTTGCCAACGACCTACTCAAGTTCTCTTTAGTACTAATCGTTAAGCTCGACTTATTTATTTTAAACTGGTCTATTAACCCTTCAAAAACAGTCTTTTCTTGCCCAGCCACTACCGTTAACGGTGCTCCGTTTATAACAATTGAACTTTGGCCAAACTCTTCAAAAGCAAACCCCAAACTTGCCAACTCTTCTTTCATTTCCAATACGAGGGCATGGTCAGCAGGGTTTAGCTCTACATTAATAGGAAATAGTAATTGTTGTGTTTGCCCTTTGCTTCCTTGTAAAAAGGCTTGGTATTTTTCGAATAAAATTCGTTCATGAGCCGCTTCCTGGTCGATTAATAGCACACCCGACTTTATCTGCGAAAAAATATACTGGTTATGCAACTGAAATTTTAGGCCGGAATTGCCAATTTCCTTATTATCAGAGTCATTTAAGGCACTTTCAACTGTAAAAGATTCTGACGGAGCAGTAAAATTAAGCTTCGATTGCTTTATTTCTTCAGTGTAAAGGTTTTCCCAATTTTTTAAATTAGGGTCTTTTTCAATATTTCTAAATTGTGTATAAGCCGTATCTTTACTGCTTGTGCCAGACTGCCCAATGTTCATCGGTTGTAGCTGGGCAAAATTTACATTAGAATCAAAATCAATGGCAGACCCCAAATTATGCGTACCCAGTGCTTGCCTTATGGCTGCTAATAGAACTCCATAAACCGTGCGTTCATCATCAAATTTAATTTCGGTTTTAGTGGGGTGCACGTTTACATCTATGCGTGCAGGATCCATTTCTATAAACAGCACATAAAATGGGTGTGTATCTTGTTGCAGCAACCCCTGATAGGCATGTAAAATGGCATGATGCAGGTAAGGGCTTTTAATAAACCGATTGTTTACAAAAAAGAATTGCTCCCCTCTCGATTTTTTAGCAAACTCAGGCTTTCCTATATACCCTTTTATGGTAATTGAATCAGTTTCTTCGTTACAGGTTGCCAATTGCTCTTTATAATTTTGGCCGAACAACCCCACAATCCGTTGGCTAAGCTTGCCTGCAGGCAAATTATAGGTTTCCAAATCGTTTTGATAAAACTCAAATTCAATGCTTGAATTTGCCAGTGCAATTCGTTGAAATTCATCTACCAAATGGCGGGTTTCCACTCCATTTGATTTTAGAAAATTTCTACGAGCTGGAATATTATAAAACAAATTTTTAACCGTAATGCATGTTCCCTTTGCGCAAGAAACAGGCTGCTGATTTGTAATTTCAGAGGCTGCTACTTCTAGGGATGTGCCTAGCTCCTGATCTTCCATCCTTGTTTTAAGTTCGAACTGAGAAACTGCTGCAATAGAAGCAATGGCTTCTCCGCGAAAGCCCATAGTTGTAAGGGCAAATAAATCTTCTGCAGTACG
This sequence comes from Cyclobacteriaceae bacterium, assembly GCA_027067135.1. GTDB lineage: Bacteria > Bacteroidota > Bacteroidia > Cytophagales > Cyclobacteriaceae > JAKISE01. The sequence goes on along the minus strand of JAMOMJ010000065.1, from coordinate 6,299 downwards.
AATTTTGGAAGTGGCATGACGTTCTAAGCTCATTCGGGCATCGGTTTCATTCATACCACTACCATTATCAATTACCTGAATGAGTGATTTGCCTGCCTCCTTAATAATAACTTTTATATGAGTTGCCCCAGCATCTACTGCATTTTCCAGTAGCTCTTTTAAGGCAGATGAAGGTCTTTGAACTACCTCTCCTGCTGCAATTTGGTTTGCAATTGCATCGGGCAATAATTGAATAATACTTGGCATATAAAAACTACGAGCGCTTTAATCGAGAAAAAAGAATGGCTAAAGCACCTACTCCGAAAACAGCGTAAATGGCAATCATCCCTACATATAAATATCCCATTGTTCCTCCAAAAAGAAGGATGACAAACAATAACCGAAGTATGCTGCTATTATCTTTTTTTCTCATATTTCTATCAAAGGCAGAAGCCATGCGAGTCCCGGGCACATAAGAACCCTTCTTTTTCTCAGCATTTATTTCTGCAATAATGAGCCTTTCCCTATTTTCAACATCTTCTTTTACAGGGTCGTAATACCGTGGCTTAATGTAAAACCGCTGGTGGTTAGGAATTTTTATTAAAGAAGGAATTTTCATATTTGAAATCGACTTTTTAAATGATAGCTTGAGATTACATCATTAATACAAATTTAAAGGTTTATTTTGTTTTATAATGCAGTAAACTTTTATGCAACTGAAAATAATACATTTTTTTTTATTCTTACTTACGCTTCAGTTTAATCTGTTGTTTGCCTATCAAACCCCTTCTAAACAGGCAACCAAATGGGCTACTAATCAGGTTAACAAACTAAATTTCGAAGAGCAATTGGCTCAACTTATATGGTCGGACGACTCAACCGTTTTTAAAAAGTACGGAGGAGGCATTACGCATAATACAAAGTTGCTCAACGCACTAAGTAAAACAAATACTACTTACAGTATCCTTAATATTTATGAAGGTGTAGAGGATGAAGAACAACAAACCATTCCATTTCCCTCCTTTGGGGTGCGCAAAAAACAATCGGAAGAATCAACCGGTTTTGCAAATAAGTTGTACAAACCAGATTTTGTGATTGATCTAAAGCCCAATAATTCGATAATTTTTTACGGTATTCAACTACATAATAATAAGGCAGAATTTACCCCTCATTTTCAGAAGGATAGTCTTGAAATCGGGTTATCAATCTATGACCAAATTTGGTGGTTAAGCACCAAAATATCTGTAGAAGAAACCTTAGCTAAAGGAAAGAAAATTTCGAAGAAAATAAAAAAGAGGGTTAAGAATTTAGCCATAAAAGCCCTCGCAAAAAAATATGATATTAAACAGGCAAAGAAGATAGAAAACAGGCTCATTAATACTGATAATTATACCAGATGGGCTTGGGAAGCCTATAGTAAGGGTATTTCTTTAATTAACAACCCTGCCAAACTACCAATTAGAATTTTGGACACAGCCTACTTTTGCACCACAACTTTAGGCAACGACAATTTTTATGCGTTTAGAAGGCATTTAGGGTTTTACGACACCCATGCCTTCTACCCTCGTGCTTTAGATTTTGACACTCCCTATAACCTTAAACGGCTAGCGAGTTACGATTACTTAATGGTGCCTGCTACTAAACTAAACCGCCAGCAACTTATTAACTTAAATAAACTTGCAGGTAAAATGGAAGTTATTTTAGTGTGGTTCTCGAATAGTTCTCCACCTAGCGAACTATCTTCAGAAATAACACAAATAAGAGTACCTCAATTAAATGGAGTTACCGAGGCATTGGTTCCCCAACTCATATTTGGTGCCCTTGGTTTTGTTTCCAACAAAAGTTCTATAGCCTATGCCCCCCCTACAGTTTCTACTCTACCTTTAGGAAGGCTTCAGTTTGCGCCTCCGGCTTTGGCATATTTAGATTCTAACATATTGAGCCAGGTTAATGAAGTGGTAGAAGAAGGCATCCGTGAACAGGCTATGCCAGGCACCCAGTTATTGGTAGCTAAAAATGGAATTGTGGTATATTATCAGAATTTTGGCTATAAAACATATACAAATTTGGATGCCATTAAGGATAAAGATTTATATGATTTAGCTTCGTTAACAAAAGTAATGGCTACTACCCAAGCCATCATGTTTTTATCTGAAAGAGGGTTATTAGATTTAGACAGACCCATTGCCCATTATTTGCCCGAAATGTGGGGCACTGATAAGGAATTTATTCCTGTAAGAGAAATAATGGCACACCAGGCTGGGCTATACCCTTACATTCCGTTTTGGAAACAAGTGCTACCTAAGCACGATTTGGCGAGTGCATTATCTACAAAAAAATCTAAAGATGCTTTTCAAATTGGGCAAGGAACCTACATTGCCCCTTATCTCCAAGATTCCCTCTTAAGTTGGTCAATTCATTCTAAACGTTTACGAAAACCAAAAAATGAGCAACCTTATGGATACCGATATAGCGATATCGGCTTTATAATTTTAAAAACGCTGGTTGAACGTATTGTTAACCAACCTTTGGATGAGTTTCTAGCCCAAAACCTCTATGCACCCTTAGGAATGAATCGTACAACCTATACACCTCTATGTAAGTTTCCTGAAGAAGATATTGTACCAACCGAGGGTAATGGAAAGTTTAGAGTGGGCGAACTTACTGGTTTTGTAAATGACCAAAATGCGGCTCTTATTGGAGGCGTATCGGGACATGCAGGTTTATTTAGCACCGCCTTAGACCTGGCTAAACTTATGCAAATGCAATTGCAGTTAGGTAGCTACGGTGGTACAACTTTTTTATATCCTGAAACAATATTGAACTTTACTAAACGACAATATGTTGGAAACCGTAGAGGATTAGGATGGGATAAACCGAGTAGAGGCTCTAACGGCCCTACAACTGATTTGGCATCGCAAAAAACGTTTGGGCATACAGGTTTTACAGGAACGGCAGCCTGGGCAGACCCGGAACACCAATTAATTTTTATATTTTTATCGAACCGAGTATATCCAGACCCTGAAAACTTTAAATTAATTAGACTAAACATTAGAACCAGAATTCAAGGCTTACTTTACGAAGCTATTGATTTTAACAACTGATATAAAAAATGAAAATAGGAATTGTTTGTTATCCAACTTTTGGAGGTAGTGGTGTAGTTGCCACAGAGTTAGGAAAAGCCTTAGGTAAAAAAGGGCACGAAATTCATTTCATTACCTATTCACAACCTATGCGTCTCGATTTTTTCAGTCAAAATATAATTTATCACGAAGTAAGTTTTAATTCCTACCCCCTTTTTAAGTACCCTCCGTATGAAATGGCACTTGCCAGTAAAATGGTTGATATTGCCAAATTTGCCAAACTGGATTTACTTCATGTTCACTATGCAATTCCGCATGCTTCTGCAGCATACCAAGCCAAACAAATTTTAGCAGAAGAAGGCATTAACCTTCCTTTTATAACCACTCTACACGGCACCGATATAACCTTGGTTGGCAAGGATCCTTCGTACGAACCTGTTGTGGCCTATTCTATTAATAAATCTGACGGGGTAACATCCGTTTCGGAAAACCTAAAAGAAGATACACTTAACCACTTTAATATTACCAACCACATAAAAGTAATTCCAAATTTTATCGACTTAGAACGCTTTAAAAAGCACAAGAAAGACCATTTTAAAACTGCGATTTGCCCTAATGGAGAAAAATTAATTGTGCACACCTCCAACTTTAGACTGGTAAAAAGAGTGGAAGATGCCATTAAGATTTTTAAGAATATTTCTGATAAAATACCTGCAAAATTACTTTTAGTGGGAGATGGCCCAGAACGAATAAATATGGAAGCCATTTGCAGGGAACTAAATGTGTGTGATGATGTTCGATTTTTAGGCAAATTAGATGTGGTTGAAGAAGTGCTTTCAGTAGCCGATTTGTTTTTAATGCCCTCAGAAAAAGAAAGTTTTGGATTGGCAGCCTTAGAAGCTATGGCATGCGAAGTGCCGGTTATTTCCACCAATGCAGGAGGAATACCTGAACTAAACATTCATGGAAAAACAGGCTTTGTTAGTGAGATTGGAGATGTTGAAGATATGAGCAAAAATGCACTATTTATACTGCAAGATGAAAACTTAGCTACATTTAAAGCAGCTGCTTTAGCTAGAGCCAATGAGCTTGATATTAATAAAATTGTACCTCAATACGAAGCCTATTATAATGAGGTATTAGCCAAACAGTAAGGTGCTTGCTCGCTATTAAAATATGACAAATGTCATATTTTGCTTCTTGATTTTATCGGAGTACCAAAAAATCCTGTTATTTTTGCAGAAATAACCGCTAGTATGTCAGTAGAAGTAACACCAAAAACAAAAGGGCGAAAGCAACTTTTTCAAAATGAATTTCTTGAGAGGCTTACAAGAACTCATATCGCTATTCCGATAAGTATTTTTGTGATTTACTCCATTTCATTATTGGCCTATAGCCTTTATGCTGTACAAACATTAACCCTAGGCCAAACAGCAATGTTCTTTTTTATTGGCCTGTTCGTTTTCACTTTTGTAGAATATGTAATGCATAGGTATTTATTTCATATAGGCACAAGCACACCTAGAAGAGAAAAGTTTCAATATACCTTACATGGTGTACACCATGAATACCCAAAAGATAAAGAACGGTTGGCAATGCCTCCAGTTATGAGTATTACTATTTCAACGGCTTTACTTTTTATTTTTAAATTTTTTATTGGCGATATTGTTTTTGCTTTTTTACCTGGTTTTTTAGTTGGGTATGCTGGCTATTTAGTAATGCATTATATTCAGCATATTTTTAAAGCACCCAAAGGCTTCTTTAACTCCTGGTGGGCAAACCATGCGGTACATCATTATAAAGATCAAACCAAAGCTTATGGAGTTTCTTCTCCTTTTTGGGATTACGTGTTTGGTACCATGCCTACGAAGAAAGTAGATACCATTACAGGCAATATTGATAAGTAAATTAGTAATCGATTTTGCAATCGTTTAACTATTCTTACTAGTGTTAATATTCTAACATCAAATCTTCAATTTTTTAATTCTTGGAATTGGGCCAGGGCAAAAGGTTTTATGGCAGTCGATACATTTATTTACCAAATTATTAAATCCTTCAACTTTACCTTCCGTCTGAGACTTTAGGGTTTTAGCTTCAGCAATAAGTAGCTCATTAAAAGCGGTAAAGGTTGAATTATTAAGCTTTGGGTCACTAGGATTAGCGGTATGAACTAATTCAAGTTCGGCTATAAGCTCCTCTGTTATAGTGCCTGTATTATTCTTTATGCTTTGTTTAATAGAATCTGCATCCTCATACATTTTCCTCATTAACAAAGTTAATTCACTATCTATATTGGGGTTATTAACAACCACATCCAACTCTTCAGAACCAATACCTGCCTTATCTGATCCAGAGCAGCCTATAAAAAAGGGCACCAACAGGCACCCAATTAAAACTCTTAGCATGTTTTACTTATTAAATGGAAGCCGATTTATCTTCTTTAATAATTACTCCTACCGCTTCAAAAGCATAATTAATTTCAGGCTCAGTAATGGCATCGATTTCTTCTTGAGAAGCGTCTGCATCTTCGGCATAATGCTTTAAGGTAGCAACATCAACTGTATCAATTTTTGCTACTCCTTGAATAATAGCCGTTCTTCCTGCAGCATCTTTAGGTACAAAAAAACCATAATCTTTAAATGTAACTCGCATGGTTTTACCATTGTCCATATCCAGTTTCATCCAGCAACCTTTCTTAGAACATACTTCTGTAATATTTGCAGTTAGCTTTACTTCTAATGAATCCTTACTTTCAAATTTAGATAGAAAATCAGCAGAGGAAATAGCTCCCTCTTCGGTAATGGCTTCACCATGTTTAGTAATTGCAATGGAATCTGTCTCCACATTTTCAGTTGATTGGTTTGAATTGCCACAACTGGCTAGAAATACAATGCTTGTAATAAATAAAATTCTTTTCATTAGGTTATTTTAAATTGGTTTAAGCAAAAATAGACACAAGAAACTGTTAAATACCAATTTAGCATCAAAATATCGTATATAATCCGTTTCTTTTTCATCCATATTTTTTACAAAAATAAACTGGTATAACCAGTAATTACTCTCCCTGCATTACAAAAGCACCCCAATAATAAGGTTCTGAATATTTTGCTTTTAATGCCTTTTGTGCTTTTCTAAACGACTCTAGTTTACTCTTAGAAACTACCCAGTTTTTATAAAAACTGGTCATTAATAATTGTGTGGCCTCATCATCCACCTTCCATAAGCTCATTATCACTG